>JBPCVB010000516.1:0-7558 GCA_051010855.1 Pirellulaceae bacterium
GAGTTGCGGTGCAAGAGCAGCCATCTTGATCAGGGCCCGGCCATAATCCTCAGCGCGGCGCGGGCAGGGAAGACCGGAGTCGCCGGCAATGGCGAACAGGTCTGCTTCGATTTCCGATTTGCGAACAAACGGAGCTACGACTCGGGCAGCATACACCATCAACAGCGTGGGAATGATGAACCATAGTGTGGTCAGCCACATCGGTTTGCCAAACGCCTGCCACGCCAGTTCCGACTGGGCCTGGCCAACCTGCCACAAAGCCGTGGCCAAAATCAGCAACGGCACCAGTACGAGGCCAATCCTCATTTGCAGATGCCGGTGCACCAGATGGCCGACTTCGTGCCGATAAACGGCCTTAATCTCGGCGTCCGAAAACTGGTCCAGCAACAGATCGGTGAAAAAAATGCGTCGCAGACGCGGCATTACGCCAACAACCACCGCGTTGGCCAGTGTCGAATCGGTGTGCCAGGTACGAATACGCTCACCCGGCAAACCTGCTTGACGACTAATCTGTAATAGCGACCGTTCAAGTTCGCCATTTGGAAATCGTTCCGTTTTCCAGGTAAGTGACACCAGCAATGGATAAAAACACAACAAGCAGGACAGGAAAGCGATATATGATACTCCGGTCGCCAAACCGCTGACGCCATCTGGAAAAAACATGTGCGAAAGATCGCGGGCGAGGAATAATCCGGCGACAGGCACCAGCACCAGTCCCGTAAACGTGCGCACTCGCTGAGCCACCAGTTTCCAGCGCCCCGCAGATTGTTTGGACGGCGCCTCACCGCTCGCCTCGGCTTCGCGTATCGCCAGCTCGGCGTCATGGATCACGAGCCACGCCATGATCAATGAGCCAATCATCGGCAGAGCGACCAGCAACTCGTCCAGCAGCGGCACCACATCGAGACCCCAGTTGACTCGCACGATCTGCGGCCAGCGCGCAATCACCAGTAGTGCAACACAGCCGCTCAGCCAGACCACCAGATTGGTACCCAACAGGGAGCGGGTCAAAAACTCCGACCGCGATCCCAGTAATTCGCGGCTCGACCATCGACGCACGCTGATACGCGACTGGATCACTGCAAACGCCGGTGCCAAAAGCATGAAACTGCTGGCCAGCAACAAATGAGAGACGACCTGTTCAACTGGCTGCGCAGTCGGCAATTCGCTGGCCAACACCAGGAGGGCAATGATTAATCCGGCTAGCCAGATCATGGCAACCTGTAATTCACGGGCAGATGCGGGAATAGCAAGATTCCAGCTTAATGTTGCCGATTCGCCTCAACGCGGGAATTCGACCGCACAAATGCGCGATCAGGCTAAACGCCCCGGGATTGTGACGATTACGCAGGCCAGGAGACGGCTAGCGAGGCACATACTGATTGACGCTACCCAACTGGGCTTGGCCCGGTTGGGCCGGGACAACCTGCGAGGTGCGAGCGACCCCCTGCAATGCCGCGATCTTTTGGGCGACATCTGCCTGCAAGTTGTTTGCCTGATAAGAACGAATGTAGTTGTCGAGAGCCAACTGGTACTGGCCCGATTCTTCCCGAATCGAGCCCAGCGCTTTTAGTGCCCGGGCATTGGTCGGTTCGACATTTAGCGCATCAACCAGCAATTGCGTAGCCTGCTGTCGATTACCGGTTTCGTGATACATCCGTGCCAGTTCGATCGCAGGCTCGGCTGATTGCGGCATTTGTGCTCGCCAGGTCTGCATCATCTGAAACGCCTCGGCGGTTTGCCCGTTTTGCATCATCAAGGCCGTCAAGCCACGATAGGCATCGCCATTTGCCGGGTTCAACGCAATCGAATAGCGGTACAGTTGATCGGCTTGTTGTAACGAGTTGGCGTTGTTCTGTTGCCTGCCGAGATGACTGTAGGTCGCAGCCAGATTGTAATAGGCGTCGGCGCTTTGCGGGTTATCACGCAAGGCTTGCTGAAAACTCTCAATAGCAGCGGCGTACTGACCTTGATCGTAAAGTTGCCGACCGTACATGTTGTGACCGGATGACGTTACATTGCAGCCGGAAATTCCGATGCACAGCAAGGTCGAAAAAACGGCCACGAAATGACAGATAGTGTTTTGCGACATGGCAGCACCCGGTGCTCAATTCCAACAAGGTCCAGACTGGCGGGCGAACGATAGGGCAGCGGTGCCATCACCACAATAGCAACAAAAAAACCGGCGTATCCGCAGAGGATAACGCCGGTTGGCTAACGAGACCGAGGTGGTAAATCTAGTTGCTGAGTTCGACTGATGCCTCGTTAGCGATTTGTTCCTGACAGCAGATACCTGCTGGCATTTGTTGTTTCTGGTACCCCAGTTTCTGAATCACTTCCAGAATCTCGCTGCAGGTGGGGAACATGCGACCGCTTTGCCGCTTGTACTCGTCCAGTGCCTGCATGAACTCGATTTCGGCATCGGTGTATTCACGTTCACAGGTGGTCGGATCAATCTGACGTCGACGGTTTGTTTTGCGACGCTCCGAAACCGGTTTGCCTTCGTTATTGCGTCGGTCGTTGTCAATACGGCGGCCAGTTTCGTTCAGTTCAGCTTTCGACTTCTTGGTGCTTTTCTTTGCCATGATTCTGCATTCCAGGGAGGTGGAGAAATGAGGGGAGTCGTGGTCACGGATTGCCGCGTTTGGGGTTTGCATTTCCGTGACGTTGAAAAAATACATCACTTGGGGAAAGTGACGGGAAAAAACGGAAAATAATGTACAGGTAATCCAGAGAAGGCAGGGCAGGATTGACGTATTTGCGGGTTGTATGGGCGACATGTCCCGTCACTGGCTTTCAACGCGAAGAATTCCGGTGAAAGGGCAGGACATTTTGCGCTGCAAACGGAATGCGAATGAATCCAACGGCACTAGCCGAGGGATGGCGTGCCTGCCTGATAACGGTGCCAGGCGTTAGCTAGAGTTGAAGGGAGAATTCCTGAACAGTCCCGACGGCTCGACACAGGAAAAAAGGGCCGGGATGATCGCCCTAACAAAGATGGCGGCGATCCATTGCGCCTGAATGGCCAAATTCGTTGGCCGGTTGTTCCGCGCCAGTTTCCTCGTTGCCGGAAAGAGTACTCTGAATGAGGCCCAGAGTGTAATTGATACCGGTTGACCACTGATTCAACATCGGGAACTCGGTCGAATAGCGGTAGATTGGCTCGATCGTTTCAATGGTTGCCGGCAAATTGCGAACGACCAGAGCCGGCTTGTGCGGCATCAGCGTCATCAAGTCGATTCGCGAGATAGCTGTGATGTCGACAGCCGGGACCTGAGGCAACTGTTCCTGAATCGCCCACAGACCGGAAAAGTCGACGGAACTGCTGACCGAAGCGAGGTTGAGGTCCGGCATGGACGCAAAATGGGCTGTGGACGGAGCCGTCACGGTTCGCGTGATCAGAGTCAAGCTGACCATCAACAATGCGGCCGCTGCCACCATGAATCGATTGCGAACCGTCCGCGATTGCCGGCGTTGCCAGGGCCGGATGGTTGATTTGTCAGCAGCGAGGGAAATTGAACCGGTTTGACTCTGGCCATCGCTGGACAGGGACGTGAAGCAATCATAAATGGCCAGCGCATGGCGACAGTCAGAGCATTCGCGCGCATGTTGTTGCAGTGATAAATCGAGATGCAACGTTGCTCGACTATCCAGCAGCTGCTGTGCCCTGTTTTCGAATTGCTCGCAATTCACGTTTTGACTCCTCAATCACTCCTCGGTGTGCCAGCCGTGAAACCAGTTCACGACGTGCCCGATGAACCCAGGTCTTGATGGTTCCCAGCGGGACTTCCATCACTTCTGCAATCTCGTCATAGCTCATCTCATGACGATGAAACAGCGTAAAGGCATTGCGGTATTCGTTCCGCAAGTCCTCCAATGCCAACTCGACTTCCTCGGCCAGCAGGGCGGCATCCTGATACAGCCGTGACTTGTCCTCCACCGGACTTTCCAGCGTCACCGGCTGAGGCCGGCTGCAGCGACGGGACAGCTTGGTGCGACATCGATTTCCAGCGATCGTAAACAGCCAGGGCTCGATTTTTCGCGACGGATCCCAGCGATGCAGGTTTCGCATGACGCGAATCAACGTCTCCTGGGTGCAATCTTCGGCGTCCTCACGTTGACGCAGCATGCGCATGCAGAAGCCAAACACCGGCCCCTGAAACCGTGCCACAAAGTCGATCTGCGCCGAAGCCTGCCCGGCGATACATCGCCGAACAAGATATCTCAGTTCATCAGCCAAAATTGCGGTCCCTTGGATGACACTGAACGATACCCGGGTCTATACCTGCGAGTTTCGATTCTCGCAGGAAACCGGGCACAACGCTATTATTCCCGGGTTGGTCATCGATATTGACTAAAAACCCGGGATTTCAGCAGAATCCCGGGTCATTGGATTTTCAGTTGCCAGCGAAACTCACCGGCGATTAAAAAACTTCCGCAAAACGTCGTCGGCAGCACTCTTGGAGCTGTCAGCTTTCGCCTTTTGCTGAGGTGGCAGCTTTTTGTACTTCTTGTGTTTCTTGCTGCCGGGGTCACTGGCCGCTTCACCCGAAGCGGGGGCCCGCACGTCGCTGTCGGCCAGTTCGTCACTGCGGACAAACATTTTGGTTGGCGTTTCCTCCAGACTGAATTGCTGGGTGTCGGTCAGCGACTTGGTCGAGTCGTCAGCCATCGGAGCCAGCCAATCCGTGATGCTTTCGTCGTCCAGTTGCTCCGTTCCGCCGCCAGATGCAGCGGTACGAGCAGCGGCCTCGGCCACACCTTGCACCTTGGGCTTCTTGTTGCCCGGCTGCATATGGTCAATCAGGATTTCGAACTGTAGACGACCCACCCGCAACGTGTCACCAACCTTGGCGACGTACTCGTTCTTAATTTGTTCGCCGTTGACAAAAGTTCCGTTGCGACTGTCCATGTCCTTGATGGTCAGTGCACCGTTCTTGATAAACAAACTGCAATGATGCCGACTGACCAGATCACTGCTGGGCTTTAGATGCGCATTATCGCCTCGCCCAATGATGAATTCGGGGACGGATATTTTGATCTCTCTGCCGTCGTTTTTGCCCCCAATTACCCTTAGCTTTACTTGCATTCACAACTTCCTGAAAAGAATAGATCCCCCAACGCATTGCCGCAGTCCGAGCCGCAACACGATCATTGCCCGACCACTTGAACAGAACGGGCGACAACACCAGACGATATAAAGGTAAAGCTATTAATTCTCCCTCAACGGCCTATTATAGGCAGTTAGCCCGCCAAATCGCAATGGACCAACTTTCCAGTTTAGGGCAATTTAACTCGGCCCAACCCGGCATCGCAGGCAGAATCGATCCAGTTTAAGGCCAGTCCAAAGCTCGAAAATCAGACGCGGAATCGTGCGGGACATTAACGCTTGCCAGTCCATGACTCGTTGCCAAAGGTTTGGCGTTCAATTCGATTGGCATTTGCAATTTCCTGCTCGCTTAATCGTCCCGGCAGCAGACGCCAACCCATGTCTTTCCCCAGTCGCTGTGGCCACAGCCCACCGAATTCTTCCATAGCGAATATCGCCACGCCGGCGTCCAGCAAACCCGGCAATTCGGGGGCATATTCCGATCTCCGGAACAGAATACTTCCATGCTGCAACAGGGCACCTTTACCTCTACGTTGGGCACTGCCAATTACCTTGTCGGCACCCAGAATCACATCTCCCGGGGAACGACGCAGGAAGCATAAAAAGGGCTTTCTCACGGGTTCCGACGTATTCGCAACCTCGCCTTTGGCCGGTTCATAAATCTCGCATCCTGTGATTCCAAAATGAGCGAGACAAGTCACCAGCGAGCGGTGGACCTGGTCAAACAGGTTTCGATTGCTCGCATGGCTGTCTCGCGTCCAGGGCAACGCAACGCTGTACGTAATTTCCGCATCATGCAGAATGGCTCCGCCGCCGCTGGCTCGACGCACAACCGGACAATCCTGACTGGGTGGATGGCTGTTACGACTGGCAAAATCCTGAAAATACCCGAGGGATAGTGTGGCAGGTTCCCAAGCGTAGATGCGGAAGGTGGGTTCGCCCCGCTCAGCTGCCGTTTCCAGCAAGACCTGATCCACTGACATGTTCCAGCTTCCCAGGGCAGGTTCATCGTTGATCAGTCGCACCGCGTTATTGCCGGACATCACCGGGAATTAAAGAGACTGTTATTCGGCATCCCGCACATCAGTGCCGTTTTCCGCAAAGGCCTTGAAGTCCTGCAGGTATTTCAGACTCTGTTTGGGAAACGTGCCCTTCATCAGGAATCCGATGACCTTCATAAATCCCGAAAACTGGAATTCGTTTTCACTAATCCACCTGGTCTTGCCGGGAGACAGTTCCACAAACCGGTTTTTGACAATGTTGAAAACACCTTTGGTCTCGTAAGTGCCGTCGAATTCGTTTGGAAAATTTCGACTGGTAATCGACTCGATCATTTCCAGGTTTCGTTTGCCCATTTGGAATACCAGTTTCGACTTTGCCCCCACCTGCCCGGGTTCGCCCGACAGATGTTCGAAACTCTTCAGCCCCGTTGCCACTTGTATAGGTTTTCCGTGCTGTCCAGCGCCTCGATAACGCGTTCACGCGGCAAATCGATATCAATGTCGACAGTGTATTTCATGACACGTTTTGGTCAGTGACGGAAACTCATGAATTGAGCATCAGGTGGCCGGCCCGGCCCCTGCGCACTGATTTTATCGCGATTGGGCAAATGACAAGACCGGGCGACTGGTCTGTCGACGAGGCTGGACCCGGCCGGGTGGCAGAAATTCCAGTGGCTAACTGATCTGGTATTTCTCCAGCAGCCGATACAGGGACCGCCGGTTGATGCCCAGCGCCCGGGCTGTGCGCGTCTTGTTTCGCTCGCATTTCTCGTAGGTTTCCGCGACGTGAATGCGATTGATCGTCTCCAGATCCACGTTTTGACCTACCGCCAGCGAACTGGTGGGGACAGGTTCCGCCTGGCAAATTGCCATTGGCAGATTCTTCATCTCCACACGATCTTCGGCCGCCAGGACCTTGGCCCGTTCAATGGCATTTTGCAACTGACGGACGTTACCGGGCCAGCTGTAACTGCACAGCTTTTGCATTACTTGCTCGTCGACGGTCCAGTCCTCTCCGGCAAAGTGGCCAGCCAGCAACTCAATGTCTCCCTGACGATTGCGGAGAGGCGGCAAGTGAATTCCCAGAACATTGATTCGATAGAACAGGTCCTCACGGAATTTCTTGTCCTGCACTTCCTGTTCGAGGTCGCGGTTGGTCGCCGCGATCAAACGCACCTTGACGTGTCGCTCGGTCACCGAACCGACACGACGCATCGAACCATCCTCCAGGACCCGCAGCAACTTGGCCTGCAGTTTGCCGGACATTTCACCAAATTCGTCGATGAATAACGTGCCGCCATCGGCGATTTCAAACAAACCCGGCTTGGCTGCCACGGCGCCGGTAAACGCGCCCTTCTCGTGTCCAAACAGTTCACTCTCCAGCAACTGCTCGGCCAGTGCTGCGCAGTTGATCACCACCAGCGGCTTGTCCGCCAGCGGACTGGCC
>JBPCVB010000517.1:0-4505 GCA_051010855.1 Pirellulaceae bacterium
GTTTTCCACAACATCAAAGTGCCAGATTCCTGGTAATCCCTTTCGTTTGTGGTATTGTCGCGACCAGTTGCGGTCGGGCTCAAACTGCCGATGCGATCAAGGAAGATGTCGAATTCGGATCGCATCAAAACACGACTTTGCGCGGAACACTATGGAAACCTGCGGGGGCAAGTGAGCCTGTCCCCGCGATTGTTTGCGTCCACGGCAGCGGCAAAGTCGATCGCAACGGGGACTACATTACCGAACTTGCCGACTACTTTTCCCGGCGCGGTGTGGCGGTACTTTGCTTTGACAAGCGTGGTGTGAGCAGTTCGGACGGCGAATATGTCGGAAGCTACAGCAGTTCCATGATCGTATATGCCATGGATGGACTGGCGGCACTGGATTACCTGAGATCGCGTGACGATATCGCGTCCGACCAGGTTGGTGTTTTTGGTGTCAGTCAGGGCGGATTTCTGATACCAGTGCTGGCGGCGGTGGCGAAGGACAAACTGGCTTTTTCCATCATCGTTTCCGGGCCGACGGTTTCCATCATGGAGCAAAACCGGTATTGCGATCTGACAGGTATATCTGCTGGCCGGGACTCGGGGATGAATATCGATGAGGTTTACCGCGAGCTGGAAAAGACGGAGCCAAAAGGGTTCGGCCCAATGCCCTACATCGCCGAGATGACGATGCCTGCATTGTGGCTATTCGGCGAGCATGACAAGAGCATTCCGATTCGCGTTTCCATTCAGGATTTGAATGAAGTGAAACAGGAGTTCGATCGCAACTTCACCTGGCAAGTTTTTCCGGACGCGAACCATGGATTGCGAAAATCGAAGACCGGCGGCAACTGGGAACGACCCTACCCGGTTGAACCGGCGGACGGCTATCTGGAGTCAATTGCCCGGTGGTTGCATGATACGGTCGGGATCGGCGTCCACGAGACGGACCAATAGGGACCTTGTTCCGCCACAACTGTATTAATCGGAAACGCGAACAACGTCTTCCTCAATTCGAGCACGTTGACGCTGCAAACCGGGAATGCAACAGCATGCAGTTTAAGCTGGTACTCCAATAGAACGAGACGGCCGATCCGAGCAAGCCGCCCTGTACTCAGGCGGGCTAGTTCCGGTTTCAAGTTTGTTTTGTGAACTGGCTTTCACATGCGGTTTTTGGCACTAATTTGTTGTTCCCCGCAACCGCATGAGTTAGAACGGTGAGGTGGTTTTACCCGTTCAAATCTGACAGAAAGAAACAAGATTATGAAATCCAATTTGTTTGCAATTCCATTGGCCCTGGCGATCTGCGTGTCCGCTTGCTACGGTCAGGAGACCGAGACCAGCAGTGACACGCAGGACTTCGCCAAAGAGGCCAAGATGCTGCACGGAGCCTGGGCCGGCGATTCCGAGAAAACGGCCGAAGAAATCAAGGACATGGAGGGGATGGATGAGGCCATGGTGGACATGGTCATTGAGCGTGTCAAATTGATCAACGTTCATTTCCACGACGGAACATTTGCCGTCGAAATTGCTGGCGAGGAAATGAAGGGCACGTGGGAAGTGACCGCTGCCGAAGAAAAGGACGATATGCAGACGATCAAGATTCACGTCATGCCAGACGAAGATTCTGTCGGCGAAGAAAAGCACTTTGAAATCCACTGCATGGGCGAAACCCACATCAAGATGATCGACCAGGACGGCGGTCCGCCGATCGTTTTGAAACGAGCCGACGAGGAAATGGCCGACTAGTTCGCTCGTACTTCAAGTCACTACGAAAGGGGGCGCAATTGCGCCCCCTTTTCTTTTGTGAGAAACCGAACGGGAAGCGCTCCTGGGAAACTGCCTTTCAACTTCCACTTGAGGGCTGGAGCGTAGGTGCCCGTTTGATGTAATCGAGCGCCTTTTTCTCGATAAACGGAGCCCGCAAGCCGATTTCACGCGCCTCGGCAAGTGCAATGTCCAGCTCAACCCCCTCGTCCAGCACGCGGTAAGCGAGCCACGTCCCGCCAACTCGATTGGCCGAACCGCAATGGAACAGCGTTGGCTTGTCATTTTCTGCAAGTGCCTCGCGCACCTGGTTAAAGACTTCATCGGTCAAGGATTCCGGACTTCGAAACGGGATGGCAATGAATTCAATTCCTTCAGTCTCTACAGCCGCTTTCTCGTCCCAATCGAGTTCACCGTCAGTACGCAGCGTAATAATCCGTTCGATTCCTTCCTCCTTGATACGGGTCAAATCCTGTTCAGTGAATTGACCCGCAAAAAACAGGTGTCCCAGGCGATGCACGTTTTTCGCCTGCCCCAGAGTTGCTGTTTCGATGGCCAACGAAGACTCGCTTGAATTCGCGTCCCTGGCTGCATGTGCAACATCATTTGGTGCGGTCGACAATTGAGCAAATGTGACGTGTGTTGGAATCAGAATCAGGAAGAGAATCGCAATGGAGATGGTTTTGTTCACTGTGAATGGCTTTCGATAATTGTGTCAGTCAGCGTTTCGGGTTGATTTGTTGCATGGCGAACGGGCGTTTCGGGCAGGTCGCCGATAGATTCCCCGGAGCGTGGCTTTTGGATTTTCGGTTTTAACCAGAGAATTGCAATAGCTAAATATCTAAATATCCCAATATATCAATTATGGTATGTGTTTTACACCCGGTAATCCCCTGAAAACGTCGGACACGCACAATGTTGCCACGCCAGAAGGCTCGCAGCCCGGTGCCAAAGTGATCATTCCTCCTGGGGCCACCGTCGAGGCAGCCAATGCCCGTATGGATTAAGGTTACGAATGCACTGACCGGTACTTCTGCAAGAAATCCTTTGCCTGAAGCGGCAATGCAAAAACGCGTAGTCTTCAGCAGCAGCAACAATTTCCTGGGTCCCGCCGTTCGTAGCGGTCTTATCCTGTATCTTTTTCGCTTTGGTGCTTGCCGCCCCATCATGTCAGCGAAGAAGATGGCGATTGACAAATGATGACAATTGCCAAGAGTACGGGGAGGACAGCGATGAGCCATTTTTCTCGACGTGAATTCGTGTTTGTGTCTTCCGGCGCAGGCTTGGGAAACCTGGTAGTTTCCGGTTTGGAAGAACCTGCCGAAAACCATTCCGCATCCGTTCAGGACTATTCGAACAGCGGACTGGTTACCGGTGAGCTCAAGCCGCTACGGCACACGGAGATTCCAGGATTCCTGAGCGCCGAGCAAATTGCTCCGCACCATACTGCGCATTACGGCGGAGCGCTGCGGGGATACACGGCTGCCGATGCCAGGATCGAAGAAGCAGTGAAAGCAGGCGAGCCGTTGGACCCGGTCGCCTATGGCGCACTAAAGCGGGCCGTTAACAGCAAAGGCAACAGTGTCGTCCTTCACGAGATGTATTTCGATGGATTGGCCCCCGATGCGCCCGATCCCGCCGCCGACATTCGCGCCGCCGTCCAGCAGCGTTTCGGATCCGTAGAAAAGTGGGCGACCGACTTTATTGCTTCGGCAAAGAACGCTGCGGGCTGGGCCATGCTGGTCAAGCATCCGGTCAACGGAAAACTCTATAACGTCGTCAGTGATGAACATGCCATGGGCATACTCTGGATGGCAGTCCCGTTGATTGTCATCGATACCTATGAACACGCCTTCTACATTGACTATCAAAACCGCAAAGGCGACTACGTCGAAAAGTTCATCGAACACATCGACTGGACCGAAGCCAACCAGAGATTCGCTGCCTGGTAATTGCAAGTCGCACCGCGATTACAGCATTCAGCCCCGAACTTGAGTCCTCGGTTTGGACTCCCACCACTGTCGAAATTCGCCGAAGCGAGGACTGGAAACGCGCGTTGTATCGGTTTTGGTCGCCCATTATCAATCAAGCCCGCGTTATTCTTGACCAATCCGGAATTCGGACATAACTTGGAATAGCAGATTACTTGCACATTGGGCGGTCTCTTGAGCTCATCCACACCGATTTCGATCCTGCTCTCGGCATTGATTGTGCTTTGCCCGGTTCGATGTATTGCCACAGGATGTTGTGGCCAGGGAGGAGTTGAATCGAAGGCGACTTGTGTTGCCGGCTGTTGCGCAGGATGCGAATCGCCGGACTCGCGGGAGACGCCAAGCAACCCCGAGCCTGATTCGCCGGATGATTGCCCATGTGGTGATTGTGTTTGTCGCGGTGCAATCACTGCGAAAGAGGCTTCCCGCGACTTCTTCGCGTGCGAGTTCTCAGTATTCTTCTGTTGGTCGATATTGGAGTCAGCGGTTTGCAATCCCACGCCGTCTGACGCTCTCCAACTTTCTTTGGGTGTCCCGTCGCTTGCTTGCCGGGCCGATGCGCGCGCTGCGCTGGGTCGCTGGACTCTTTGAGCCATTGATCTAACTCGATACGCCGTGTGGTCGCGCGGAAGTCCCGCCGGCTTTCTGCGCGCAGCCTACTTCGTTTATCGTCACCGGTTTTTTGATTGGCAACTAACAGCCTGACCGATCGGCCTCAGCATCTAACGCGTGAATAATTAATGTTGTTACCCTGGGAATATGG
>JBPCVB010000518.1:0-3804 GCA_051010855.1 Pirellulaceae bacterium
GTCCTTGACGATGGCGATGGCAAAACCAGGGATGTGCAATTTTACGCGCTCAGCTTCCAGGCGTTCCTTGAGCAGTTCGAGACGTGATTGCAGGTCATCTGACTGTTGCGGAGCCTCTTGGGCGTAGAGCGGGCAGCCAATGGCGGACAGCAAAAGGACAGGTACCAACAGGCCGGCAAATCCAGCGGTTAATGTACGAAACAACTTGATCACCTTTACTCTTCCAACTGTAAGTGACGGACGTGAAAGGCCCTATCATAACAGGTGAACAAGTCAGGCACATCGAGCGCTCAATGCCCGACGGTCAATTCCGCGCGCAATAGTTGATGAGTCCCTGCCGGATCAAACGCTCAGGCTGCTCTTACGCCTGCGTGAACATCCACCAACAAGACAGGCAATTGAGACAAAGAGCAGGAAGACTTGTGGCTCCGGGACCGAATAGTGGATTGAGCCGTTCCAGACCCGTGGCCGGAACTGGGTGCCAAAGTTGGCGATATTGCCGGTTCCCTCAAAGATCTGTATCACACCGTCATCGGCGACAAGGTTTCCTTCTCCGGTACCGTTGGTGTAACGAAGGCCGGTGCCATTGGTCACGTTGACGTAGAAGGCCTGTCCACCGAAATCAACTGAGAAGTCGGTGACATCCCAAAACGTTGGAATGTCTATTCCTGCGCCGGGCAGACCCGTAACCGAATCGACCAGCGTCCACGCTGCCGGAGTCGTTTCGTTGCCTATATAGGACCCGTCCAGGGTGTACAGATCGACATTCCAGTTGCCGGCGGCCAGGTTCAGGTCAAAGGCCTGAATGGTGACACCACCAGGCTCAAGCACGTTGATGTTGAACATGTTGCCAGCCTGGCCATTGTTCGCTGCGAAAAAGGTCGTCACAACATCGCCCGATGCCGACGACGCGCACGACATCGCTATCGTCATCACAAGGCCGCAAAAGAACAGAAATGGGGTCTTCATAAACAGCGGCTACAAACGAGGGGTCGGCGTGAGACAGCGTTGTATTTACCAGCACAGCTTCCTTAGTCCTCATTATCGGCACACTCGATTGTGGATCCGTTGATTCCAACGCGTCCTGGAATACAACGCGCAGCTTGCCCGCATTTCAAAAATGCTGCCGCAAAAATTGCTCGCAAGCTTTCACCGCTTGAGTGAGCTAGCGATGCCGCTAGAGCATCGCCTTGCCAATTCGCATTGAGGCACCTACCGGGAATCAATTCTCGTGCAGTTTTTTTACTTTCCAAAAACGCTGGTTTTCCGTTTGCCGGTAATGCACATGAGACCAACATGACACCTTTGGGGCATAGGTTATTTGTCCGAGGCCCATGCGATGCCCTGGTGAAGCATTCGTGAAGCTGTCCTGACGAAGACGCACGTTCGCTGTATCGCAAAATACACAGCCCCGCTGCCAGAGCGGGATTCCTGGCGGGTTGGTTGCCGACTGAATTGCGACACCGTTAAAATGAGGCTTCGTAGTACCAACATTTTTGATGAAAGGAACCGGTCATGTTCGCAAAGCTGTTTTCCGCGTTGCTCGTCGTTTCGTTTCTGGCAGGGACGGCTTATGCCCAGGACCAGGAAGCTGAAGTCGCATGGTTTGACATGGCCAATTGCGAAATTTGCCAGCACATGGGCGAGATCGAGGGCCTGTTGCAGCATGTCAAATGGGAAACGCATATTATTCCCAACGGCATGATGATGGTGTCCGTGGTGCCGGAATCCATGAAGGATGAAATGGAAAAGGCCAAACAGGGCATGATGCAAACGATTTCGAGAATCGAATCCGGCGAACAGGTTCAGTGTTGCGGGTTCTGCCAGTCGCTTGGAGCGCTTACGAACGCTGGTGCGGTTGAAACGCAGATTGAGTCGGTCGCTGGCGAAATCACGATGATCACTTCCGAAGATCCAGCCCTCGTCGAGAAAATTCATGCACACGCCAAACACACGATTGAGGCATACAAGGAAATGATGGCCAATATGCCGCACGAGCATAGTGACAGGTAACGTCGCAATTCACTCCTGTTGATACTTCAGCCGGATAGCATCAAACTGCTGTCCGGCTTTTTCTGTTTAAGTCTTCCTTGCGGTAACCGGGCGCAGCTATGCGACAACACGAACTACTAAAAACCGATCTGCAAGTTCCCTGGGCCTGGGGGCGGGGCAATCAGGTATGGGCCATGTTCGAGGCGGCCGCCAACGACGAGGTGGCGACCCTGCAAAAACTTGTCGCTACCGAACCGTCATTGGTTGGTTGTGAGTTTCATTATCGGACGCCGTTGCGTTTCGCGGTGTTGAATAATCGGTTGAAAGCCACCGAGTGGCTGCTCAATCAGGGTGCTTGCGCTACGGTCGACTACTACGGTCAACATTTACCGATGGAGGCTCGGGAGCGCGGTTTCACGGATGTCGCGGATCTGCTGGATGTTCGCCTGCACGAAAAGTGGCAAATTGAGCCGGCGGCTGGCGAGGCGATCGGTATGGCCTTTCGCGAACGGGATGTCGAGCGAACAAGGCAGTTGATCGATCAGCATGGCAGCGAAGTGGCCGATCGTCGCGGCAACAAACCGATCCATTGGGCGGTGATAACACGCCAGCAAGAATTCGTTCAGGCGCTGCTGGATGCCGGCGCCGATATCAATGCCCTGCGCCCCGACGGAGCCCGCCCACTCGATTTGACCAACGGAGACTACTGGTACCGCGGCTGGCGCGACCTGCATCCAGATGCCCCGTCCGATCACTGGGCGCTCATGTCGTGGCTGATTGATCAGGGTGCATTCTACGATTTGACGACAGCCGCTCGCCGCAACGACCTCAATCGGGCCCGCGAAATCCTGGCGGCTGATCCACAGGCCGCCACACGCGATGCCCACTACATAACCTGGTATTCCGGTTATCCCTTGCGAAGCGCGTGCAAGGCCGGGCATCTGGAGTTCGCACAGTTGTTGCTACAGCACGGAGCCGATCCGAACCACCCTGAACACTTTTTGGCCCCCTGGGGCGGTTCACTTTATGACTCGACACAAAATCGACACTACGACGTAGTTCGCTGGTTGCTGGAAAACGGAGCCAATCCAAATCAGGAAGTCGAATCGAGTGGCAATTGTCTTTATATCGCTTCGGGCGATGACCAGCTTACGGCACTAATCCGGGAGCACGGCGGTCGACTGGATATGTACCAGTGCGTTGATCAAGGCAGCGTCGACGGCCTGCAACAATTGCTGGAAGAAGATCCTTATTTGGCCAAAGAAGAGGATTCGTTTCTGGAGGTCGTCGAAAAATCCAACGATGCCCAGATTGACCTGTTCCTGAAATATGAACCGGGACTTTGGCAACGGGTCCCGGCCACCTTGCCCGTGCTCGCTCGCAACATGGGCACGGATGTTAACGCAACGAACTGGTTAAACGTCCACCAAATACATCATGGATGCAACGCAGACGAATTGGAAAAATGGGTCAGCGCGGGTGTCCAGCTGAATTTGGTCGACAGCGAATATCGTTCAACGCCGCTGGGTTGGGCAGCCCGGTCCGGTAACATGGATTACGCTCGCCTGTTGCTGCAAGCGGGTGCTGATCCCAATGCTGCAGGCGCCGACTGGGCCACGCCACTGGCTTGGGCAGAACGTCGCGGGCACGTGGAAATCGCAAAAATTTTGCATGAATTTGATGTAAAAAAATAATGGCAGGAATTCGCATCGTGGGGCGTCGTACGTATACCGCTGGTTCGGGAAACTCAAAATAATCTGCCGGGTAGTCATTAACGGGTGGCAACAATTCGATATCTGTGACGAATTACAT
>JBPCVB010000519.1:0-5229 GCA_051010855.1 Pirellulaceae bacterium
CCAGTCCATGGATCTATACCAGCGGATCGCCATGGAACTGATGGATCAGAAACCCGGCGCGCCTACCTACTCTTCTTCGGGCCAGCTAACTGCCAATGAGGCGGCGAACATTCTCAATACGGACTGCTAGAGATGCTCAACTTTAACGCCGGGCTGTCAGCGTTACGCGCCAGTCAGGCCGCGATGGATGTTGTCGCCAACAACATTGCCAACGCCAACACACCCGGGTACCACCGACAGACTGTCCATCAGGTTGAAGAACAACCGCTGTACGACGGTCAGTTTTGGCGTGGCACCGGCGTCAGCATTAGCCGCATCAACCAAATCGCCAGTCGCGCCGTCGAATCGGCACTGACAGCCAACGTCACCAATCTCAACCAGGTCGATCAGGCACTGCAACTGGCCCGGCAACTGGAAAGTCATTTCAGCCCCTCCGAGGGATCGCTGGACCAGCGGTTGCAACAATTCTTTGAGGAGTTTCATCAGCTACAGGCCCAACCCGACAACGGGACGCAAAGGCAGATCGTGCTCAATCGGTCGCGCGCTCTGACCAATGAGATCAACAGTCTGGCGGGCGAACTGGATACACTGCGTTCCGCGGCCCGCCAGGAAATCAACCAGGTCGTTGACAACGTCAATCGTCAGCTGGAAGCACTTGCGAGGCTGGACCGGCAGATCACCCAGGCCCAGGCTGCCGGCCAGCAACCAAATAGCCTGCTGGACCAGCACCAGCAACTTGTAAATGACATCGCCGAGTCGATCGATATCGTTGCGATACCGCAGGATCGAGGCTTCGCCTATCAATTTGCCCAGAATCATGTTTCCATCGAGCACACGACGTTTGCCGTTGAGGCTCAATACAACAACGACGGAACTGTGACATTCACACGGCCCGGCGGTGGAACGGAACTGGAATTCGGCGGTGGGCGATTGGCCGCCAATGCCCATGCGCTTAATGAACTGGTGCCCTCGTTTCGCCAGCGGCTGGACGATCTTACATCCACGCTAATTCAGGAAGTCAACCATATTCAAGCGACCGGTGTCGCCGCGTCCGGATCATTCAACTTGTTGCACGGTCACCGTGCGGTGTCCGACACCACGATTCCCCTCGCGGATGCGGGACTGGACTTCGATATCGGGGATGGTGAGTTGTTTGTCACGATTTACACTCCCAAGGGATTTGTTGAACAGCACCAGCTCGATATCGATCCCAACACACAATCCTTGCAGGATATTGCGGATGCCATAAGCAACTTGCCATTTCTCCAGGCCGTTATTGATCCCGAAACTAACCGCCTGTCCATCCTCGCAGATCCCCAGGCTGGATTCGATTTCTCAGGCCAGTTACCCAGCCATGCGGATACCGCCAACGTATCCGGCGACGCCGATATTCGTTTCTCGGGCAGTTACACGGGCTCTGAAAATGAGACGTTCACTTTTCAGGTGGTCGGCACCGGCCAGGTGGGTGTTGACAGTTCCCTGCAACTGCAGGTCCAGGACAGCGGAGGGCAAACGCTGCATACATTTAATCTTGGCAATGGCTACGAACCCGGTTCCCAACTGGACCTGGGAAACGGAATTTCGGTCGCAGTTGATCCCGGTCAACTGAACGACGGGGACAACTTCTCGGTTGTCGGGGTCGCCGATTCGGATACGTCACGTGTCCTGACGGGTCTCGGCCTGAACTCATTCTTTCAGGGCAAGGACGCCAGCAACGTTCGTTTATCCGATGACATTCTGGACAGCCCGAATCGCATTGCAGCCGGACGAACCGGCGCATCCGGTGACGGCAGTAACATAACACGACTGCTGCAACTGCGCGATGAACCGCTGCTTGGCAGTGGCCAGTCGTTTGAAAACTATGTGGACGGCATTACGGCTGATATCGCCATCGAAGTCGGCGAACTGACCTTCCTGCAAGCTGACTTGTCCGCCAACAACAATGCGTTGCAGAAGGAACGCGAAGCGATCTCGGGAGTCGATCCCAACGAAGAGATGGTATTTATGCTGCAGTATCAACGTTCGTTTCAGGCCGCGACCCGAGTCATCTCGGTGATTGATCAGACGTTGGCTGACCTGATGAACATCGTGAGGTAGCGCGACCGGCAGCCAAGCGAAGGAAGACTGGAAAAAAAGATGTTTCGAATCACGCCACTGTCGATGACGCGCACGGCGATGTTCCAAAATCGCAGCCACTTGCTGCGCATGTCGCATCTGCAATATCAGGCGTCGTCGGGCTTGAAGTACGCACGGCCATCAGACGACGCGGTTGAAACCCGGGCTATTCGCGGGTTGAACCGGGCCCTGGGCCAGCTGGAAACACAGAACATGCGGATTGCCGAGCTGCAACAACCGCTCAATGCCAGTGTCAGCCAATTGCTGGAAGCCAACAACCTGATCGGCCGCGCCAAACAAATCGCCCTGGACGCTCCGCAAACATTTGGTGACTCCGACCGCGCGGCCATGGTCGCAGAGGTCGACAGCATCATCAACCGTATGGTTGCGGTGGCTAATTCGCAGGATCAGGGCCGCTTTTTGTATTCCGGTACCGCGACCGATACCCGGCCCTTTGAGCTGGTTGAGAACCCCGGTTTGGCCATTCCACACGTATCCTACGTCGGCTCGCGTCAGAACGCTGAAACCGTAATCACTGACTCCATCTCCGTGCGATCCACTTTTTCCGGCGCTGAGATTTTTCAGCGAACCACCCGCGGCGAGTCACTCTTCCTGGGAGCAACCGGCGCTGCGGCGGGATTGGGCACCAGCAACGAATTGGGTCGCGTTAATCTACTGGTCCAGCATTCGTTAACAACCTACGCGGCAGGATCAGGAGTTTTGGCCGGCAGCGACAGCACTGGGGGAGATACGGTGATTGGCAACCTGGGTGATCACCGTATCACGATCGAAGACTCCAGCGGCAATGGTACGGCGGGCCGTGTTTCACTCAACGGCGGCGCCAGCGTTAACTGGAATTCGTCCAACACCAACTTGCAAGTGACCGGTCCGCAAGGCGAAACTGTTTTCGTAGACACCAGTGCGATCGTGGCTGGCTTCAGTGGAGACATTGATCTGGCAGCCAGTGGAACGCTTTCCACCGATGGCGGAAAAACAACGACCGCGATTGACTTTTTCGGCGATCAAGTCGTACACAGCACCGTTACAGGCCGGGTTACCAATGTGAGCTCCTCGGCGATTCGGTTTGCCGGCACCGAGTCGGTGGAATTCACGCAAACGGCCGACGCCATTACCGCGTTGCTGGAACTGAAAGACGACCTGCTGAATTCGCGGCAACTGGAAAGCACCCAGTTGAACGCGTCGTTCGAGAGAAGGGCAGTTGATCTGGAAACCATCAGCAATCAATTGCTGGATTCGATTGGCGAGCAATCGGTGGCGTTGCAGGACCTGGAACAACTGTCTTCGCGAAACGGGGACCACCAGCTGGAACTGCGGTCACGATTGAATGAACGCGAAGCGGCGGATCTGGCCTCCGTGATTGTGGAAATGCAAAGCCTGCAATCAACCATGCAATTCAACTATGCCGCCCTGTCGATCTTGCAGAGTAACAACTTGTTGGACTTTTTGGGCTAGTCATCATGAAACTACAACCGCCCGGGAAAAACCAAAGTACTACCAATCCGTCTGGCAAGAACACATGGGACCGGCTTGCCGAACTGGCGCAAAGTCCCAGTACCGAGATGGAACAAATAGTTCAGCTAATTGAAGAGGTGCCGGGTCTGGCCGACGCCTTGATTCACCGTGCCAACTCTCCCGAGTTTGCATTGCGCAACCAGATTGCCCGGGTGGAACATGCTATTGCCATACTGGGTTCCCGCCGCACAGCCGAAACGATTCGCGTGCAAGGCCAGGCACATTCTGTTCCCGCGCCCCACTTTGGCAGCCAGCATCCCGATGCCGGCGCCGCCGCGTCTGTCTAGGTTGTAAGGGGGTAGGCCGTAGGTAGTAGATGGTCGGTGGTAGTCTTCAACGACTTCTGCCTTCGACATTTCCTTGTTCGAAATTCTGCGGTTCAACTTGCCTCTCCCAAGTCTGGGAGAGGTGCCGCTTTGCGGCGGGTGAGGGTTGGCAGTCGCAGCCATTCGGCCTTCAAAATTCCTTGTTCGATATTCCGCGGTTCCTGAATTTCTTCCTTTTTCCCTCGGGCTTGGGCCGTGAGCTCAGCCGAACGGGAGAAGGTGGCGGCTCGACTGAGCTCGCCGATGTCCGCAGGCCTGATGAGGGCGTAATTCAAGCTGTAGCCGGTAGGTGGCAGGTGGTAGGTGGTAGCCATCAACAACCTTACCTCTCCCAAGTCTGGGAGAGGTCGTCCCGATTCATCGGGACGGGTGAGGGTTGTTTTCTTGCGGGAATTCTCCTCCTCCGCGTCTTGCCTCGACTGAGCTCGCCGATGTCCGCGAGCCAACTACAACCTACTGCCTACAACCTACCGCCTACTGCCTACTGCCTCCAGCCTCCAGCCTCCATTTGGGCCCGCATGGCGTCGAAGTGAACTTCCTTTTCGAGGACTCGGGTGTACAGGAACCATATCGCAGAGAGTGCCTGGTTTTGAGTGCTGGCGGCGACTTTCCGTTCGACGGCAAGGTAGGTGACGTATTGGTTGACATCGTCGTCGCCGAGGTCTTTGGGGTGCAGCCAATCGCCGGCCAGTTGCTTATGGAATTGGAGGAAGTCGACGATCCAGTTGAGGTAGGCTTTCTCCGTGCGTTTGGACATATGTCTCAACCGCATGCAGTTTGTCACTTGATCGAGCAATCGCGAACGATTTTCACGTTGAGGCGTGTTGTTATCCTGCACAACCAGCCTGCCTTTACATCGATACTATACGGATGTCCATATATTCGATTATGTGGATGTCAATCTAATGCCGGAAGGGGCGCGTTTCCCGTGCAAAATTGACAGCTAGCTCTCCGTTATGGAGAATTAAAGACGACGCATCCAAAGCGTTATGATGTTCCCCGTAGAATAATTGTTATACGGCAAGACAAGGATCCGCGTGACGAACCCCCTCTCACTTGACGCCGCCGTAGCCCAGTACCGCAAGTTGGCCACGGAGATGTACGACGACCTGCCGACCGCGCGAGCCGCATTCGACACGTTCCTTCAATTCTACTGCGACACGCGTGTCGAGGGGGCGTCGCTTGATGACGATGGTGATGAGTTGAATATCGAATACGGACCTTGCCGTAAGCTGGGCGTTACTCAGTTCACGGA
>JBPCVB010000520.1:0-10113 GCA_051010855.1 Pirellulaceae bacterium
TTCATTTCGGACGTCAGGTCAAGTGGATGATTGGCATGCGGAACGTAATTCTCGCCATTGAAACTCTCGTGAACCGTAAAGAAGTCCTTGCCGGTCTCCACGGTCGATACTCCGGTGGGGTCACCAATAATGTAGTTCATGGGCCCGGCGTATTTGCCAACCTGTTTGACCCACTCGACAGCTTCCGCCCGTGATTTTTGGCCGAGAATACCGCGGACGACGTACGGCATGGGCAGGCCCGCCAAGTCACCGGACACCTTGCTGGGCATGATGTTGATCGTGCAACCCAGCGACGCGTTGTTCAAGCCGTTATTGGCCAGCAGCCCGGCAAACGTGAACACGTACGTCTCAAACCCGTTTTCGCCTTTTACTCGCAACAGCGTCTGCGTACCGTCAAAGTAGGTTGGCAGGTCGTTGTTCTGCCCGATGATGTTGGGCAGGTTGTCCCGGCCGTAGACACCAAAGCCCGTGCAGAAGGTGAGTCGGTATTTCGTTTTTGTAAACGCAATGAACTCATCGAACATGTTGTAGGCATAGAGGTTGTTGAAATCGACCTGGGCTCCGGCGGCGATCCCCTGGAGTTCGCGATAAAGATCGGGAGTATGTTGGCGGATGGATCCGAGGAAATCCGTCCCGTGCACGAACTCGGCGATTTCGATCTCGGCATCCGATTCCTCAAGTACCTCGCTAATGAACTGCCGCCATCTTGCCATGCCGCTTTGAATCACGTATCGCAACGCCTGTCCGTGTTGCAGGCCGCGCTCGTAGGGTGTGCCTTCCACATTGAGGAAATACAAACGGTTGTTGATCTTCTCTGCCCTGGGACGATCCTCCTGGGCCATCACCCCTGCAACCAGCGGGCTCGCGCCCAAACCACCAATTGCCAGCGCGGACGCCGCCGCCTTGCTGAAGTCGCGTCGGCTGACATTCGTATTTTCCCGGTGTTGCATCTTGATGTTCCCAATGAAGGTTGATGGTTGTGGGCAAAGGAGAATGAAGGACTCGAGCGCCGACCGCTGCCCATCCCGGCCATTATGTTAACGGTTTCATCTTGTCGATGAACTGAGAGACAAGGCTTTGAATGGCCTGTCTCCACCCAGATTAATCGACAGCTATGTTGTTGGCCAATCTTGTTGGCCAACGCACCAACCAATGGCTGATTACCGTTTGCCTTCCGGCGTCCGGAAATCGCGAACGGTGGCGGTGCCTGCGTTCAGTTCTTTCCTTTCGGCTTCCAACTGCCTGCCACAGGCGTTCACAAACTCTCGTGTCGTGGTTGAGTCGACCGTATTGGTTTGTGCGGCTAAAAAGCTACGCAGCGATGCGTTCAGGACGACCTGGGCACCTTCCATATCATCGGCGTACTTTTGCAACTCGTCGGCCTGGTCGGTACGCCATGCGCTGCGGCCCGGTTTCATCAGTGGACTCAACATCGATCGGACAATCCGCACGCGTCGGCTAAAGGCCAGCGCGGACTTGATGTTGCCGCTGTTTTTGGTGAACTCGCCAAACTGTTCGGCATTCTGCATGTTGGTGTAGTGACCGTTGACGCCCTCCAGCAACAGATGCAGGCTTTGCCGGTAATCGAGTGCTTCCGGTGTAACGAACATGTACGGATCAGGATGTTCCGTGAATCCGGCAATGATTGCGCCGAATTCCACGCGAGCCAGGGCCAGCACCCACGCCAGGCCCGTTCGCTTGCCGGCTGAATTCAAAGTGTTCTGACCGGTGTCGCCATCGAAACGGCTGGATTCCGCATCCATCGGAAACTGTTCGGGCATCGTGGTATACACCGCGAACTCAGGCCGTTGGCCGATGATCGCCTCGATGGCCTCAAGATCATCCTTGTCCGCCATGCTGATCAGCGAATCCAAGTGGTCGAGTGCATTGCCATACTCCAGGAAGCCGACCACTCGCCAGGCGGCTCGAATATCGGCTTCGGTTAGTGAAAGTTGTCGGGTTACGGAATTTCTGGTCGTCTGCGAGGTAACTCCCCGCACTATTTTGTTGGACCGTCAGTAGAACCGGGACAGCTGCGTTTCGGTGGTCACCTGCCGGCTTCTACCGATCACCTCGCGGTCAACATTGGTTGACATTTGGACTTGCCGGTATTCCCAAGCCCAGATGTAGTTGTGACGCCGGTCGACCTCGGGAATCTGGTATCGCGATGTTTCCCGGGGATCGGTCGGTTGGGGAGTCGTCTCCGGCATGAACAAGGCAAAACGGTCCTCTTCCGATGTCAACGCCGCGGGGCTTTTCAGCAATCCGTATCCATCAGTGCCCATGCCGTAGCGACCGCGAATCCACCAGTGCATTCCGGTGAACAGCAATCGGCTTTTTTCCAGCAACTCTTCGCCAGCCAGCTCACGTCCCTCGGAAACCAATGCAGCGACCTGGTCCGGCAAGTTTTCGTCTTGCAACGCCGCCAGCTGCCAGTCGCTTCGTTGTTTCAGTTGCTGGTCCGTCAGCTCGCCGTCCATACGAATGGACCATGCGGCGTGATAATGTTGTTCGAGATCATCAGACTCCTTCAGCACATTTCGTGCGTGTTTAATGCGTGCGATGCGCACCAGCAGCTCACGCTGCGACAGTTGTTGCAGCTCGCTGGCCAGTTGTTCGCCACGTTGGCCAAAGTCCAGATTCAGCAAGTCGTTCTCGGCCTGTTCCAGATCGTCCGTGCGATAGCGACGTTTTGCCTTGAGCAACTGGACGGCATAGGCCGCCACGTCTTTGGATGCTCCCAGCCGTTGTTCCAGCACGTGGGCGTCCCACAACAGCGCCTCATACTCATCGAAGGACTCGTTGCCTTTTAGTTCGTCGATGGCCAGACCGATCGCGGCCGATTCTTCCAGCAACGAACTTGTTTCACCGTCGATGTGTTCCAGCATCAACAACAGTTCGCGTAATGCCGGCTTGGGCAGACGCGCGTCGGGATTTTGTTGCAACAGTTTTAACCTGGCCTCGACAAGCAAGTTGCTGGCCGCAGGTATGTCCTGGCCAGCCAGCATCTCATCCAGCTGAGCCACATCATCATTCGACAACCGGCCAACCACCTGGCCCAGCGATTCCAGAACGCCCAGTGTATCGCCGCGGTAGTAAGCTGGCAGGAATTCGTATTCCAGTGTCCGCAGCTGCCGCTTGGTAAGGTCGGCGTGACTGGTTTGGCAAACCATCGTCAGCTGAAATAGCAGACCAATGGCCAGCCCCAATTTGAAAAGACGCAAACGAGTCATCGGTGCCTCCCGTCTGAATTGCCCCCTGTATGTGTCCGAAGCAATTAGACGCACTAGTTGAGCGGCAATCAAGCAAAATTTACCGGCCGTGACCAGCATTTTTGATGCGCCATTACTCGATAAACGGGTAGGGAAGCAAGGACTGGCAAGCGATATTTCGAGTCTTGACGATTCGTGGTTACAATGCATGTTGTCCTGATGTTTACGTAGTTCCCGCCATGCCATTTTCTTTCCTCTGCGAAAGTTGCAACAAGAAGTTCACGGTTTCCAGCAAGCTGATTGGCAAACGAATTCGTTGCAAGGGT
The DNA here is from genome assembly GCA_051010855.1 of Pirellulaceae bacterium. Classification (GTDB taxonomy): domain Bacteria; phylum Planctomycetota; class Planctomycetia; order Pirellulales; family Pirellulaceae; genus CAJQPP01. The sequence goes on from JBPCVB010000520.1 coordinate 3,539, forward strand.
TGCCAAAACGTGATGCGGATTCCGGACCCGGCCGATTTCGTGTCGATTCAGACCGAGTGGATTGTGGAATGCGATGATTGCGGTCGGCAGCATCGGCCCGACGAGTCGCTGATGGGAAAACGCATTCGCTGCAAGTGCGGCTCTGTAATGCACCTGCAGGAAAACAGTGAAGCCCATTTGAAGCTGGCCCCGGTGGAACCGTTACCGCAACAAGGCGCGCTGCCCGGCTCACCGACGCCCCAAAATCAAATGCCGACAGCATCCGGCCCGTGGCAGGCGCCTCCTCCACAGATATCGGGTGCAGAAGGAGCACAACGGCAGGCCGAGGCAGAACGCGCGGTGGAAGAGCAGCGACGTCGCGAGGAAGAGGAGAAACGCTACTTCGAGTCCTGATCGTTCGAGTGCGATGGCTGGACGAACGGGCCTGTAATCGCGACTTATTTTTTGTCAAATTCCCATTCGTATCTTTCACGGGAATTTCCGGTCACCAGCCGTTTGATGATTTCGCTGGCCATCAAGAGTGCCGGCCGATCCGGCTGCCTGAAATCGAGGGAACTCACCAGCAACTCTGCTGCCTCCACCAAATCACCGCTTTCGAGATGCGCCAGTGCCTCCTCAAATTGGTCGGTACGTGATTGTGGCGTGGCGTTGCCGGTTTGCAGCTCAAACAATTCGATCACTTCCTCGATGTTCACGACGCGGGCCCGGCCGATTCTGCGTACAGCACAGTTCTCCGGAAGGCTGTTTCGAGTTTGGCCTGTGATCAATATGTGGAGGTTCAGTGATTTTGTCAGACTTTGGACACGACTGGCCCTGTTTACGGTATCGCCCAGGGGTCCGTATTTGAATTTTTGAGTCGACCCGGTGTTTCCGACGTTGGCAGGTCCTGAATTGATGCCGATTCCCACGCTGGTTTCGGCGTTGATGAGAGGCTGCCAGTAAGCATTAAGGGCGGGCAGCGTGTTAATCATTTCGATGGCTGCATGGCAGGCGAGACTGGCATGGTCGGGTTGATCGTCAGGAGCTCCCCACATCGCCATCAATTCGTCGCCAATATAATCCACCAGCACGCCCTCGTGTTTCAGCACGCAATCGGACAGTTTGGTCAGGACATCCTGGACCCAACGGGACGTTTCCTGGGGGCCAATGTCTTCGCTAATGAGACTGAAATTGCGGATGTCGCAAAACAACACGGTCACGTCACGCTGGGAAGCCTGAAGCAATTCATCGCTGTGAATCAGCTTCTTTGCAAGTTCGGGGGCAAAGAATTGTTGAAATCTCGCCGACGTTTTCTCCTGCTGGATTCGTGCATATCCTGATGCAACCGCACACGCTACCAGCTCTATCAACTGGGCTTGCAGCTCGTTGACCTGCAAGGTTCCGGATCCCTGGATGGACTCGTCGCGGTAAGCATACAGTGCACCGATTACCGTCTGCCGATCATCTCTTTCGGTGACCAGCGGCGCCGAAATAAAGCTGTATTCTGCTGGTCCGTCAGATCCGGGCTTTTGGGTTGCCGCCGTACTGCGGCCCCACACGACACGACGTTCGCGGCGGGTTTGATCCAGCACCTCCACGTCTGGAAGAAAACTGGTGTCACCAAACTGGTGTTCCCATCGATTGCCCAGCACAATCGCCACAGCATCGACGTCAATCAGGCTTTTAACCGAGTCGCAAGCGCTTTGATAAAGATCCGCTTCGGACATTGATTGCTGCAACACACTGGTAACCCGACTGACAAAACCTACCAACTCACCGGCATCCGATTCCGTGAACTGACTCAGGACAGCGGACACCGGCTTCTCTTCGAAGCCGGGAATTTGAGTGTGAAACTGGGTTTGCCGGGACAAGGTTTGAAAGGCGTTTTCCAACCGCAACCCGTATTCACCGGTTTTTATTTCCGTCGGCAAAACGCATTCAAACGCGGGCCTGTCTGTATTCAGCTCAACGTCGTCGTTGATGATCAAACGCGCCTGCGGGCTGAGATTGGTAACAAGAACCTTGCGGTTTTCGAGTTTCGTCAATTGAATCTGGTGACGGGAAACATCGATTTGTTCGTGGCTCGCTATGGCCATGCGGACATGATCGCCACAATCGTGAAAGGTCAACAACGGCTCGTTCGGATTCTCCTGACGCCCGATTACCAATGGCATGCCGGAATCCCATTCAACACGCTGAGCATTGCCATTGGCCAGGACAACCTGAATCTGCACGGGCTGCGACATCAGTTGTTCACGTTGTTCTGAAGCCACTCGTCAACTTCCTCAACCGGCAACGCCTGTCCTTCAGCAGCACTGGAAAGCGCCATCTGCAAATGCGTTTTCATTCGCCAACTGGCAATGAATCCCTTTTTGTCCAACAAATCTGCCATTTCTGAAAGTTTGACAAAGGGCGGGCCATCGTTTGCCAGCACAACGAAATACGCAAACACCGGCTCGGCGGTCAGTTCGTCAAAGTCATCACCCAACAACATGTCGCGAACCAGCTGACCTTCCCGGATATCAGCGTGCGGAGTTCCCTGAGCACGTTTGATCTGCATGGACAGCATATAGCTGGTTGCCATCGTCAGTTTCTGGTTCCTTGTCAGTTGATGCGGAGCGTCAGACAGCAACTTCAATGCCTCGGCAATCATGTCAGCGGCTCGTTCCAAATGAGCGTCCCGGTTCTCGGGATGCTGGATAGCCGTGAACAGATAGAGTTCTGCCAGCAGGTTGAGGGTTCCCACCAGGTCATTCAGGTACCGCTGGTCACGCACATCCTGGACCAGCATGCGCTGAATTTGCAGGGCTGGAAGCAGATATTTTTCAGTCACCTGAATAGACACCGGGGCGTCGAGAGAGCCGAACAGTTGCTCGATGGTCTGATCGGGTATTTCGGTGCCGAAGTCACGGATGATCCGGCCGAAATTGGTCAATCCCCGGCCGAGCTGGAAGTCATTTTGATCCGGTTCACGCAAGACCAGCGAACGTTGATAACTGTCAATTGCGCCGGCAAAGTCACGCAGGTCTCTTTGGACATCGCCAAGGTATCCGTAGCCACGGGCAATGTCGCGATTGATTTCCTTGATTGCTTTCAGTCTTTCTCGCAGACCGATGCTGGTCATGTAACTGGATTTCGCCAGCTCCAGGTTGGCGGCGACATTCGACCTGCCATTGCTTCCGTCCCACGGATCGTCGTAGCGGAAGCGTGAAACAAACTCTCCCTTTAAATGGTGCGCTTCTGCCAGGCGACGTCTTGATTCAGCGTCCGACTGGGCTTTCAGGTTAGGTATCGCTTCCTCGAGTTTTGCGTACGTATCACGTTTCAGTCGTTCGAGGTCGTCGCTGTTGGTACTGGTGGACGGCTGTTCCCGGCAAAGCTGATAAAGAATTCTCGCCATCGTTAACTGGCACCCGCCCAAATCTGGCGATTGCGCTGACGCATACAAGCCTTCTGCCAGTTGCAGATCCGCCAACGCGTCAATCAAAAGATCGGACTGATTCACGACGCCAGGAAATGGCGAGTCGTCGATCTCGTCAAAATTGTTGAAGAAGAAATATTTGACGGTAGCGCGGATTTCATAGACACCCGCCAGTTTCGACCCACTTTCCACAGATTCATTTTCCGCCAGGTAATTTTCGGCGAACTCATAGATATCAGTGGCAATTAACTGGAATTCCTTGAGATTTTTTGTCTCGTCGTTCGCCAGCGGCTGGCAGGTCTTTTCAATCAGCGCCAATGCAGCGTCCATCGACGTTGAGATTCGGTTCGTCTCGCTGCGCAGCCAGGAATACAGGACGAAAAAAATGGTGGCCATGCAAATGGTCAATAGCGTCACAAGGGTTGCCAGCTTGTGATGGCGGGCGACGCGAAATAGCCGGTCAACCGGGTTGTCCGGTACAGCTTGAATCTCCTCGTCCCGCAGCCAGTTCTGCAAATCTTTGGCCAGATCGCCCGGAGACTCGTATCGATCTGCGGCATCGTCCGACATCGCTTTCATGCAAATCGCTGCCAGTCGGGACGGAATTCGACGATCGATGGATCGCGGGTTTTTTACGTGCGTTCCCGCGCGACGGTTGTTTTCAAATGGCGCGGTGCCCGTCAGGACGTGAAACAATGTTGCTCCCAGCGAATAGACGTCGCTGGCCGGTGACAACAGCTCTTCCTGATTGATTTGTTCCGGACTGGCGTACTCGAGGGTAAAACTTCCCGTCGTATCCGTCTGCATATCAAGAGGCCGTGTCGAGTCGTGCTGTTTGTGTACGGGGACGTCATAGATCCGGGCCGACCCCCAATCCAGCACAATAGTGGCACCAAACAGCCCGCACATAATGTTCTTGGGCTTCAGATCGCAATGAATGACACCGACGCTATGAGAATAGGCGACGGTCTGGCAGGCCGAAATCAGGTTCTCCAGCAGATACACAAACTTCGGGTTGTTCTCAAATGCCGATTTCTTTTTTGTGGCGACCGGGTCTTGCGTGTGAAACTGCGCGATCTTTTCGTCCAGTGACTGGCCCTGGACCAGACGCATTGAATAAAACGGACGGCCCTCTTTTCGGAACGCGGGATCATGATCCACCCCCTGGGCATAAACGGCAGCGACTCCCGGGTGGTCCAGTCTCGCAGTGAGTTCAGCTTCTTTTCTGAATTGCTGGATTTGACTCAGATCCTTGAGGATTTTGACCGCCGTCTCGCGGCCGCCCAACGCCTGGTCACTCCCCTTGTGTAGCCAGCCTTGTCCGCCCTCGCGCCACGCAAACTGATCAACCAGATACTGCACGGATGCCGAGATGGTTTTTGTCTTGTCGGATTCTGTCGTTACCTCCGGTTGGCATTTTGCCAATATTTGCTCATCAATAAATGAACGGAAAGCGGGAAAGTCCCGGATCCGGGCTTCCTTGTTGTACGTCCACCCGTTGGCCTGAAACACACGGATTTCAATGGTCAGCATGGACTTGATAACCGATTCACGCAGGTTCTCCGGAACCTCATTGGCAAGTTCTCCAATGTGAACACTTTCGCGATTGGTTAACGCTTGCTCGAAATCCCTGAGGAACGGTTCGACAGCAAAGAATGCTGAATCTCCGATATCCTCAGACGGGTGTTTTTCCACCAGATGTTCTCCCGACTCGGGTGTTTTTGCGAAAACGGTTTTGCATTCGCGCAGCTCAGGCATGGGGCAAAAAGCCATTCTACCATAGTGCCCTGGCATTGGTCGGACAAAGTCTGTCAGTTAGGTGGGAAGCCCTAGTCGTCAAGCAGCACGACGAGTTCAGCGGGGAACATGTAACTGGCATCGCCACGTTCTTCCAGCGTTCGCCACATTGTCGTGATGGACCGTGGCAACGGGCCGTTGAACAGCTGCTCTCCTTCGTATGTCACCACAATGGGGCGATCGAGGTTGACCATGTCGTCGTTGAAACGGAGTGTCAGGCGGTTTATGTTCTCGGCTCGTTCAATGGCGAACTCCTGCCCATCACGACTGACGACAACTTCGGCGCCAGCTACCGCGTCATCTTTACTGACGGCCAGCCAGTAGAACTGCCGATGCGTGACCGACGATTGTCGCCACACAATCCTGCGGGGCAGGGGATCGCGGACAAAGTTGGCCATCCAGGGAACGGCCACGGCATCCTCGCGATCCATCCAGTGTCCCTTGCCCTCGTGGATGATGACCTCGTGCTGATAACCTTCCGGGTCAGCGGCCTGTAATTGCGCCAGCTTTTGTTTCCATTGCGCCGCGACCTCGTTGCGGTCGTAGGCCCCATCATTGCCGCCCATGTGAAGCGTAAACCCGATGTTACGCAGACCAAGTGGTGACGCGTCGTTGGGATGACCGGCCATCATGGCGGCCGCCGCCCAGCTGTCGGCCATCCGCGGTGCCAGTTGATACACGCCGTCGCCACCAGCCGAATAGCCCATCAAATAAACGCGATTGGGATCAACTCCCTCGAACAACACGGCGTCTTCGATGAGCCGGGCAAAGAACTTGTCAATATGAGGCTCATGCCACAGGTTCCAATTGTTGGTCGGAGCGCGAGGTGCCAGATAGACACCCTCGTCTGGTTCATACAGGCCGAGCTGGTTTTTCCATTGCTGCTCATTAACGTGAGCCGGAGCCCCGCCACCTCCGTGCATGGAAATAAACAGGCTGCGGCCGTTTTCTCCCGGGTCGCCAAACACGCGAAAGTCGAACTTCATTTCATGTTCGCCCAGCGTGATGCTTTTCTCCTCCCACTCAGTCGCCCGTTCGTCCAGCAATCGCTCTCGACGATGTTCGAGCAACATTTGTTTCACATCCGATGCTTCGCCCGAATGCAAATGCATCGCCGCAAAACGCTGCTCGTCCAGTGGCGGTCGATCGGGCGATTCCAGCCACGCTTGCAACGGTTCGAGGATTTCGTCCTGGGCGAATGCGGCAGAAGGAGTGACAATCGCGCACGCTACGATCACAAAGAATATCAGGATTGGAGGCATTTGAACTTTCAAAAAACAGCAGCTGGCACCGCGGGGACAAGCCGAGGGTGTGGGGGATTGGGTGCCATGCCTCACGGGTAGCGTGGGCATGTTGATTCGGCAGCATTCAGGCATGG
>JBPCVB010000521.1:0-2598 GCA_051010855.1 Pirellulaceae bacterium
TGCTGGAAGAAGTCAATATGCCCGAGACGCTGGGATTCCAGGCGGATCTGGCGCACACGTATTTGTTCCTGATGGGTTACAACGCTCCCGAGTACGCGTTATTGCAAGATGGCTACAGCGAGGAAGAGTTTTTCGCGGCCTACCAGGAAATGACCGACAAGTTGCGTCCCTGGACGATCGATTTCCATGTCGCTCAAAACGACGGCCAGGTACATGGCGCCGGGTCGCATGATAAAACCGGCAAACACTGCCCGGCCGACGATCCCGGTGGCAAACTGGACATCGTACGCTGTTCAAGGTACTGGCTGGACGGCGCCGCCGAACGCGGCATTCAGCACATCTGCTGGGACGGCTGCATGTTCGCTAACGCCGTGCTGGAAACACCTGAAACGTGGAACGTGATTCTGAAAAAAATGATCGAAGTCCGGGACAGCGTGGAATAGTGGATTGCGAATCCTGAAAAATCGGAGGTCGGAATCGGAAAGGATGCATGAAACACCTGGGGTCCCGATTCGATTGAAACGATTGAGTCTTGCTAGAGAGGGCCTTTCAAACCTTGTGGCTGTGGCTTCCAGCCGCAGTGGACATCAGAATACCGGGGCAGATGTCCCAGCCACGATTTCAAAGCCGGTTTTGAAACCAGTTCCAATAATTTCAGATTTCCATTTGAACTATTTTCGATTAACAACGCTTGAAGACTATGAGTAACCAAAAACAGCTAAACATCGGCATCATCGGCTATGGCTTTATGGGCCGAGCCCACTCCAACGCCTATCGCACGGTGGCGAATTTCTTTGATACCGAACACCAGCCCGTGTTACGGGCTGCCTGCGGACGAAACGAGGAGGCCGTCAAGGCGTTTGCTGACAAGTGGGGCTACGAGTCAACCGAAACCGATTGGCGCGTCTTGATCGACCGCGATGACATTCATGCCATCGACATTTGCGTGCCCAACAATCTGCACCGCGAAATTGCCATTGCCGCCGCCCAGGCCGGCAAGATGATCTTGTGTGAAAAACCGCTGGCGATGAACGTCAATGAAGGCGAAGAGATGTGCCAGGCGGTCGAGAAGGCCGGCGTCGCCAACATGGTTTGGTACAACTATCGTCGCGTGCCGGCAGTGACACTGGCCAAAAGGTTGATTGACGAAGGTCGTTTGGGTCGCATTTTTCATTATCGTGCCAATTTCCTGCAAGACTGGACGATTGGTGAAGACGTTCCGCAAGGTGGCGCCGCGTTGTGGCGATTGGATGTAGCAGCGGCGGGCTCGGGAGTCACCGGTGACTTGCTGGCTCACTGTATCGACACGGCCATCTGGCTGAACGGATCGATCAAGGATGTGACCGCGATGACGGAAACGTTTGTCAAGGAACGCATGCACAATCTGACGGGTAAGGTTGAACCCGTAGGCATCGACGACGCCTGCGCCTTCCTTTGCCATTTTGATAACGGCTCGCTGGGACTATTCGAATCGACACGCTACGCGCGAGGCCACAAGGCGTTGTACACGTTCGAAATCAATGGCGAGAAAGCGTCGATTCGCTGGGACCTGCATGATTTGCATCGCCTGGAATATTTCGATCATGCCGATCAGGGTGCCGTTCGTGGATGGCGTAACGTGCATGTCACGGATCATGGCGGCGATCATCCTTACATGGATCACTGGTGGGTCCCAGGATTACAAATCGGTTACGAACACAGTTTTGTGCATCAGGTTGCTGACTTCCTGGCCGGTTTGGACAAGGGCGAGAACGCTGGTCCGACGTTCCGCGATGCCCTGGAAACCCAGAAAGTCTGTGACGCGGTGTTGAGTAGCGCCCAATCGAAAGCCTGGTGCAACGTCTAACCGGTTCGCTTTGCCGATGAACTGCTTCTCACACGCCTACCGGTTTCTTGACCGCGATCCCTATTTCATTGTGGGGACGTGCGTTCCCGACTGGTTGTCGATGGTCGCTCGAAAGACTCGAGCCAGGGAAAAACTGGCCTCTCGGTTCACTGATGACGATGATTCTGAGTTGCGTCATCTGGCGGCAGGGATTGTACGTCACCATCGCGACGATCACTGGTTTCACGAACAGCGTGAATTCGTGGAAACCAATTTGCAGTTTGCCATGGAACTAAGAGACTTGCTGGGCGCTGACGCCGGATTCCGACCGCACCTGGCCGGGCACATCCTGATCGAGATGTTGCTGGATGGTTTTCTGACAGAGCAGGACAAGTGGCTGCTGGACGACTACTACGACAAGGTAGCCTCGGTGGATCCGGCAAAGGTCGAAAATGCTGTAAATCTGATCGCCGCAAAACCGACGGACCGCATTGCTGATTTTTTGCCTGTCTTTTTGAAGGAAGGCTATCTGTACGACTATGTCGACGATCAACGCACTCAATATCGACTGAATCGCGTCCTGAAAGCCGTCAAACTGGCCGAACTGCCGGAAGCATTCTTGTCCTGGTTGCCAACTGCCCGCGAACGGGTCTACAAACTGGCACCCGTTATGTTGACACCGCCGCCGCCGCATACCGAAAATGGTGTCTTCCATCCAACCGCAAACCCTGAAGGCGAATCATGAAGTTTGGAATGAATCTGTTGTTGTGGTC
>JBPCVB010000522.1:0-6205 GCA_051010855.1 Pirellulaceae bacterium
GGCGGTGACTAGTGATCGTACATTTTCAACACGTGCATTCTGTATCTGCTCCTGGAGTGAATTATGTCGTTTTGTGTTTGTGGCAGAGTAGCTCTGCCGATTGCTTTGCTGGCGATGATGCTGGCTCCCAGTTATCTGTCAGCGCAGGAGAATGGCGACAAGCCAGATTTCCCCTCGCTGGAATCAGTGACCGAAGGGTACACCAAGATTTCGCCGCCCAATGGCGAAAGCAGCTTCTACACATTGTGGTACCGCGAAAAGGACCAGCAGCTGCTGGCCGAGTTGCCCAAGGATTTTGAAAAGCAGCGGCACTTCATCGCGTTGACGGTTTCCAGCGGTAGCATTTTCGCCGGCCTGCAAACCGACGACTATTTTGTGCGGTGGCGTCGATACAACGACCGCCTGGCACTGATTGAAGACAATCTGAACATCCGCTCCACTGGCGACCCGGAATCAAAGGACTCGGTAGCACGACTTTTCACCGACGAACTGTTGCTGGATGTGCCCATTCTGACCATGGTGCCTCGTGGCGGCCCGGTCATCGACCTGGATGAACTGCTGGTCAAGAACGCGAGCACGTTTTTTGGAAGTACTGCCCGCACTAGCAAGCCGTATCTGGCTCGATTCACCAAGACCAAGGCGTTTCCCGATAACGTGGAAGTTGCCGTTGAGTTCCCCTGCAGCGATGGCACGCTGCGATCATTCCATTATTCGTTCAGCAACCTCAAGAAAAACCCTGATTTCAAAAAGCGCGAAGCTGACACTCGAGTGGGTTTCTTTACGACTTCCTTTGATGATTTCGGTCGCTATGACGATGACGACGTGCGGACCCGGTATATCAATCGCTGGCATCTGGAAAAGCGTGATCCTGATCTGCGGCTGAGCCCGCCAAAAGAACCGATTATTTTCTACCTCGAGCACACGACTCCGGTACGTTATCGCCGTTGGGTGCGCGAGGGTGCGTTGTACTGGAACAAGGCCTTTGAACAAGTTGGCATCATCAATGCCATCGAAGTCTACGAACAGGACAAGTCGACCGGCGCGCACATGGACAAGGATCCGGAGGACGTGCGGTACAACTTCATTCGCTGGCTGAACAACGATATCAGCACGGCGATTGGACCCAGCCGCGTCGATCCGCGGACTGGCGAGATTCTGGATGCAGATATTGTGTTGACGGACGGCTGGATCCGTACCTTTGACAACAAGTTCGAGAACGAAATGCCCAAAGTGGCAATGAGTGGTATGAGCCCCGAAACGCTGGCCTGGCTGGCCGATCATCCCAACTGGGATCCTCGAATTCGGCTGGCTCCTCCGTCGCAACGCGAATTCCTGCGTCGCCAGATTCTCGCCGAGCACGTTAAGCCGTTTGCTGGTCAGGAATTTTCCGAGACGCGAACGCGAATGCTGGGTGATGAAGTGTTTGATGGACTGGTCGGTCGCACCAGCCAGGTGAATGGCAATTGCCTGGCCGCCGATGGCCGCGCTTTTGATGTGGCAACCATGCGGATGATGATCGATCTGGCCCGAGCCCAGGAGGATGACGACGACGAGGAGGATAAAGAAGGAGACGAAGACGACGAGGACGAAGAGGATGAAGAGCAATTGCTCGACGGCATGCCCGAATCCTTTATCGGTCCGCTGCTGGCTGACCTGGTTTGTCATGAAGTCGGCCACACTCTGGGTCTGCGTCACAACTTCAAGGCCTCGAGCATTTACACGCTGGCCGAAATGAACAGCGAAGAGTTGAAGGGCCAACGTCCGTTTGCCGGTTCCGTAATGGATTACCTGCCGGTCAATTTCAATTTTGAATCTGGCGAGGTGCAGGGAGACTGGGCCATGATTGGCATCGGTCCCTACGATATGTGGGCCATTCAGTACGGATATGAATTCGACGAAAAGAAACTGCCAAAAATCCTTGCTCGTGTTGCCGAACCAGAACTGGCATATGCGACCGACGAGGATACTGGCGGTCCTGATCCGCTGGCCCAACGATATGACTTCAGCAAAAATCCGCTGGACTATGCCGAGAACCAGATGCGTCTGGCCCAGCATCACCGCCAAAAGTTGCTGGAAGAATACGTGGACGAAGGCGACAGCTGGTCCAAGGCTCGCCGGGGTTACGAAATGACATTGAGGATGCAAATATCCAGCGCCTCCATGATGTCGCGCTGGATCGGTGGCGCCTTTGTCAACCGTGACAAGAAAGGTGATCCGAACGGTCGTCAGCCGATCGAAGTCGTGCCCGTTGACCAGCAACGTCGCGCATTGCAGTTTGTTCTGGACAACAGCTTTGACGATGAAGTGTACGGATTAACGCCCAATTTGCTCAACCATATGTCAGTAGACAAATGGTCGGGCGACGGCGGCGGATTCTTCGGTCGTAACAACGAACCGACCTATCCGGTACATGATCGCGTGATGGGTATTCAGGCCACGACATTAACCAACCTGATGACTCCCAGTCGGCTGCGTCGCGTTTATGACAACGAATTCCGGATTCCGGCTGGCGAAGATGCACTGACGCTGCCCGAGTTGATGAAGGAAATCACTGGTGCCGTGTGGACGGAACTGGAAGACTTTACGGTTACGGAATCGAGTGACCGCAAGCCGCTGATTTCCAGTTTGCGACGCAACCTGCAAACCGAGCATCTGGAGCGGTTGTTCGATCTGGCCAATGAGCAAAACAGCTCCACGGCAGCGATGAAGCCCATCGCCAATCTGGCTGCCATGACGCTGAAAGAGTTGCAGGGCAAGATCGACGAGGCTCTCGGGCAAAGTGACGAGATTGATTCCTATACCCGCGCTCACTTGATGGATGCCTCGGATCGCATCGGTCGCTGGCTGGATTCCAAAGTGGTTGTTCAGGCGGCTTCGAGTGCTCCGATCATCATTCGTGGTCAAAGCGAAGATCAATAGATCACGCGATTAACCAACTGAAAATCGTTCAGCCAGCGTCATCGACGCTGGCTTTTTTTGTTCATTGATCGATCGTGTGGTCATTCAATCGCCTTGCCGGGCGACTGGCCATTTGCTAGTTACGCCGGAACCGCCCGCCCCGTTTGATAGCATCTGGATGCGGGTAATTCGTGAGATTGTCCCCTAAAGTCCATGAAGCGTCGCGATTGCTTCAGAATCGCTTCAGTGATTCTGGTTGCTGTTTTGCTGAATTGCGCCATTGTCTGCGCCGCCATTGCGCAAGGAATGCCAGGTTCGGAACCATGGTTGGGCTCGCCCGCACGTCCGCACCCTTTCCGTTTGCAGCATAGCAATACTCACCCGTCAGAGTTCCTCGGCAGTGTCCGACCAGATGACGACGGTCCACGCTCCTGGTTTTTTGTTAATCCTTGCGACCGCCGGGTGTACTGGGATATGTCCGAGTGCAATGAGCAATTGCTGCACGATTACTTTTATCAAGTCAAATGGGAAATCGCCGGAGACCTGTCGCGCGATTATCGCCACCTCTATTCGCGGGGCAGTTTGGCTGTCATGGGCGGGTCACTGGGTGTGGCGGCGGCGTTTGCCAACACCTCGATCGATGAGGACTTTCGCAGCTGGTTGATGAGACGGGAACTGACCGAGCCCAATGTCGACTGCTGGTATGATGAGCTTGGCAGCGAATACATGGTGCTGGCGACGGTCGCCACGCTGGCGATTTCATTTACTTACCGCAAGCAAGTTGACTACGATTCGCAGCTGGCCACGATGACCGAGACATGGGCTTACCGTTCCTCGCGAGCGATGCTGATTGGCTCTGGTCCCGTATTTGTGTGGCAGCGGGTAATTGGTTCGTCGCGCCCTGGCGAATCAAGCGCCGGATCCGATTGGAAGCCCTTCGACGATGAAAATGGAGTCAGCAGTCACGCATTTATCGGCGCTGTGCCGTTTCTCGTAGCGGCAAAAATGTCAAAGCGTCCCGTTGTAAAGGCTGCCTTTGTGGCCGGATCGGGCCTCGCAGGCTACGGTCAGTTATGCAAGGACAAACACTACCTGTCCCAGGTGATCATGGGCTGGACGATTGCTTGTCTGTCTGTCGAGGCGGCCACGCGTACCGACAACGACCAATACAAGTACCGGTTGGTGCCACTGGACGTTCGCGGCTTTCATGGACTGGGCATTGAATTGCGCCATTAAACATTGATCGCAAAACGGGAGCCTCGCCCTCCCGGACCACAACTAACCATCTTCGTCATGCGTATGGATCAAGTCGCGCTCGATCACCTGCATGGTCTTCCATTTGCCCCGCAGGAACCGGGTCGCGTAGATGATTGAAAGCAGCACAATCCAACCGGTCAACGTGCTCCACCACCAGAACAAGCGGGCGTTATCGGATTCCAGGGCCTGGTGGCCTGCGATACCGGCGACCACAAACAGCGTCGAACAAATCACGCTGACGACGACGACAAAGAACGTATCTCCTGCACCCTTGATGGCTCCGACAAAAATGATCTGCACCGAATCAAAGATGCAGTAGGCGGCAACGAACCACAGCAGAATCCTGGTCAAACGCGCAATCTCGCCAAAATCATCTGCGCCGGCATCGTGGCCCATCAAAAACCATCCCGGAAACAGTACGTACATCAATCCGAAGAAGCCCGTGTAAACAAGTCCGATAACCATTGATGTCCAGGTCGCGCGTTCCGCCAGATCCGGGTGACCGTCGCCGATACGCTGGCCAACCATGGTCGATACCGCCGTACTCAGGCCCCAGATCGGTACAAACACCATCAGGTTAACGCTGATTGCGATCGTTGTAGCCGCCGCTGGAATTTCGCCCAGTCCCGCGATCATGATTGAGAATGCCGCAATGCCCAGACATTCCAGCAGGAACTGCAGGCCATTTGATGAACCGAAGCGAAACATGCGGGCGATCAGATCGGTACTAAAACGGAATCGATCGAAGATGCCAAACTTGCGTCGATTGCGCTTTCGCAAGACCAGCAGTAAAAAGATCGCAGTCTTGATGCACAGCGCAATCGTGGTGGCGATCGCCGCACCGCGAATTCCCATCGGCTCCAGAACGAAAGTGGAACCGATCGAAAAGCCAAAGATTAAAAGCCAGTCCAGCAATACGTTCAGCGCAGCTGTAAAGACATCGACGATCATTACTATGACCGTGCGTCCCTGGCCAATAAAAAACGCGGTCAATACCGCACCATAAATGTGCGCGATCGAGCCGACGGACAACAATCCAAAATACGTTGCCTCTTGTTCAACCAGCGACTTTTCGTGGCCAGCCAGCTCAAAAATCAGTGACGGGGCCAGGAAGGAGAACAGGAAGATCGGAGTGAACATTGTGGCGAGTATCATGCCGTGCCACAGCACCATGCCAATACGGCGATTTTGACCCGCGCCAAAGTACTGGGCCACAAATACATTCGTGTACATTGCCGTGCCCAACGGGAAACTCAACAACGTCCACACCATAACGCCCGCCGGCAAAACGGCTGCCAGTGCGGTCGGAGAATACCAGGCCAAAAAGATGCGATCGCAGAATTGCATCAACGAATAGGAAAAGGTCGAGACCATCAGCGGCAATGCCAGCGCAATCACCTCGCGTCCGCCGCAAACACGGTTCCACCAGCTGTCGCCGTTATGATCAGGCAGAGGACTGTCACCAGCCGGTAACTCGCCAGGACTCTCGTCGATCTCAGATTGGGAAATGCCAGACTCCGGCATGGTGATGGTCATTTTTGCAACAGTCGTCCGGGCGACCGGGTCGCCAGAGAGATTCAAACTAATGAAAAACAATGCATTGCATAGACGCTGTGTCGCGTGCGCACTGGACCAGCATCATGTGGGTTGTGGGACACCGGCCCTGGGGCAGGGTTCAGAAAATTGCGGGTGAATTGACGAAAAGCAAAGGCTTTTGGGCAAATACGGAAAATGCCTCCCTGGTTGAATGAACGATCCCGGGGTAAAATCCGTCAATGGAACAGGGAACCAAGGCCTTTATTATCAAGGGAACCAGCATGCAGCCAATTGCTCGCCCCGCCCGCTCGCTGAGCCCACATCGACACAACGAAATCGTCTTTGGGTTTTTCTTTCTGCTCGCGTTTTTGCTGATCACTCTGTCCACGCGGTCATTGTCAGCTGACGAGGATGCGTGGAGTACCGACGCGACGGCAGCTGCTGAACAAGCCGCCGAAGAGAAACGCGACATGTTATTGCTGTTTACCGGTTCCGACTGGTGCCCGCCATGTAT
>JBPCVB010000523.1:0-3446 GCA_051010855.1 Pirellulaceae bacterium
ATTTGGAGAGGCTGGCACCCGATATCGCCTATCTCACCGGCTCACGCATTAATCACCCGGCTTTGACGTCCTTTGAGGTTGTTGATCGCGTGCGAATTGACAAGCAGGAAGTTGATTCCAGCCTCAGGCAGCACGATTGCGGTCAACTGGAAATTAAGAAACGCGGTGTCGATCACCGGCTGATCGAAAAATTTTCTGCCGCAAAATACGGTGGAAGTCAGCCACTCGTCTTGATCCTGACGCGGATACGGGATCAACATATTGCATTGGTATGCCGTCGCGTCCGGGTTGACGCGTAACCCGAAAGATTCTGGCTGGATATTGCGAATTGTTTTGATGTCTTCTTCCCGCCCGGAATCTGATCGGCAACCAGCAGTCCCGCCTGCTTCATTTAACGATGCGTGGTTATGGATAGCGGCAGTTGTGCTGGTGGTGCTGTTGCGAATGTGGCTGGTTGGCAGTGATGGTATCGAACCACAAATCTTTGATCCCGCGGCATATGCCCAGGCGGCGGCCCATTACGCCAATGGCGACGGATATGACAGAATGCCGGCGCACCGGCCTGGCATGCCGTTTCTGGCCCGTCTGGCAGCGGAACTCGGTATCCCGTGGAAGTTGTTCACGGATTTGTTGATGACGGTGGTGGCTGGCGCCGGGGGCTGGATGCTGTTGCGCTTGACCGGTTCGCGTGTTGTCGGCTTTGTGTTTTTCCTGGTCATGATGTTTAATCCCTGGTTCATGGGATATGCCAGATTGTTCATGACCGAAGCACTGGCTTCGTTATGGTTGCTGGTCATTCTCTTGTCGGCGATTCCGTTTGTTTGCCGCCCACCGGCCCAGTGGACCGTTTGGCAGGCTCTGTCTGCGACGTTTTTTTCCGGTGGCTATGCGTTGGTTCGCAATGAAACGCTGCCGCTGGCGGTATTTTGGTTTCTGATCTTCGTAATCACTGTCTTGCGGCATCGCAAGGAAATACTGCGGAGGCCATGGTTGCAAACATCAGCGGCGCGTGGCCGTCTCGCGATGTTGATACTGCCGATTGTCGGTATGTGGATTGCCGGCAAGGCGGTTAGCGAATGGAACCGATCTCAATTCGATGTGAACGCAGTCTGCGCAACGGAAGGCTCTGGTTGCGTCGCGTTAATGAATGCGCTGTACACCATTGTTCCGGATCATGAGATGCGTTTCGCGCCGGTTTTGCGCTCGACGCTGGAGCGAGCGATCGAGGTCAGTCCAGCCATGGCCCAACACCGCGACCGTTTGCTGGATACGTCGCGGCAGGCATACCTGAGCGCCACCATGATTCTGGGGTTTGAAGAGGAAATTGGCACGTTTCTCAACTGGCATCTGATCGATTGCTTTGGCGGGTTCTCGCGTGGCACCAACCAGCAAATGCTGAACGCTGCGCAACAAATTCGAGATGCGCAAGCCCGGGGAGACCTTGCCCGACGTTGGGCAAGGTATCCGATGGATCCGATGTGGCGGGAATGGTTGCCTGAAATTCCATCAACCATTTGGCAGGGATTGTGGATGAGTATCAACGAACCACTTTCCTCCCCCATTAACCACCTTGGGCGACGCAGGGTAAAAAATTCAGTAGAGCAAGGATTCTTTGACGATGGTTTGCTGCGCCGCCGTTCCGTGGGAGAAATGAAGACCCTGCGTGTTCACGGACTGGGTCCTTATCGCCCAAGCCAGGGCACCTTTGTCCGGCTCATGACACCAGGTCTGGAATTATTGCAACAGATACCCGTCAGGCATGGCCCTGATGGACAGGCATGGTTCTCATTTACGGCGGATAGTGTCACCTTCCCAAAGATCCGGGGCGAGTTGCAATTGTCACTGGTTTTGAATAGCAATGTTTCGCGACCAGTCTCGATCGCACAACAAGCTCGATTTCAACGAGTTGAATTTGCCACCTACCCGGACTCGCCCGTTGACATGAAGGAAATCTGGCATGTCTCCGTCAGTCATTCGCCCCCACCATCCAGGCTGACCACATCGTTAAAGGATCAAATCGAGATCTGGTATTGGCTGCTCGTAATCGGAATGGTTGTCGTTGCGGCTGGCGCAGGGTGGTATTGGGGATTGGAACGATCAGTTAACGACCTGTTATGGATCGTTGCCGCTGGAGTCGTTTTTTGGCTGACCCGAACCAGCTTTTACGTTCTTATCGAAGTATGGCTGCATTGGGGATTACGGCGGTACGCGAGTCCCAACTTTTTTTTCGTGGTCTTCACGATCAGCTGTCTGGTTTTCGCAATAGCCGCGCTATTGCGTCGGTGGAAAACCCGTCGCATCGACTAGCCTGCGGTATCCGCAGCTGGCGATTCATTCGTTTCAGGGTTTCCTGACCGCTTCAGGTCCAGCACGCCCAGGAAAAAGCTGGAAAAGCAAATTTGCGTTCCGGCAGCCAACAACAACACTGAAACCATGACCAATCGCATGGACTGCGCTGGATCCAGATCGCCCAATCCCGCTTGCCACCAACGATAAAGCGACACCAGCGTTCCGGTGAGTCCGGCAATCAACAGTGAGATTCCCAGAACCAGACCCGATTCAAGTTTCAACCATCGGGCAACCCGGTTCATGGCAGGGTCTCCGGGCACCAGCCCTTCGCCGACCGCAAATTTGTTGCTGTAGACGGCAAACAGCGCCGCCTGAAAACCGATCAATACCATGACGGCTGCGTACAGCATGGTGTGAATGTCCAGTACCACGCCACGCACGTCCAGGGGATTGAGCGCTAATAAACCAAACAGCACCAGACCAATGAGCATTAAGGCGAGGCCGGGATAAAAGAACAACCATCGAGGGCTGTACATCAACAAAAACCGCAAGTGACGCCAGCCATCACGCCAGCTACGCAAGTGCGGTGCTCGCGAACGCCCGTCGGGTGACAACGTCGTGGGAACTTCGGCAATATTCAAGTCCAGCAACGTTGCCTTGACGACCATTTCGCTGGCGAATTCCATGCCAGTCGTCCGCAACTCCATTCGTTCAGCGGCTTCCTTGCTAAACCCCCGCAAACCACAATGGAAGTCGCCAATCTTGCTGCTGAAAAACAGTCGACCCAAAAAACTCAGTACCGGATTTCCCAAATATCGATGCAACGGCGGCATGGCACCTGGCTTAATGCCGCCTTGAAAACGATTACCCATTACCAGGTCGTTGCCGGCGCGCAGTTGTTCGACGAATGGCCCGAGGTTGGCAAAGTCGTAACTGTCATCGGCATCGCCCTGGATGATGTATTGTCCACGGGCCTCCGCTATCCCGGCTTGCAAAGCGCCACCATACCCACGCAAGGGAGCATGTATCACACGAGCGCCGTTGGCCCGGGCAATTTCCTGTGATCCGTCCGTGCTTCCGTTGTCGGAAATCAGCACTTCGCCATTGATGCCGAGTTGTTCAAACGATTTTCGGGCCTTGCCAATACAGGTTGCCAG
>JBPCVB010000524.1:0-7430 GCA_051010855.1 Pirellulaceae bacterium
AATCTCCCGTATGTCCTGATTGGCGGCTTCTCGTTTTTTGATCGCAAGGAAGTCAAGGACGTTTTGGCCTACCTCAGGTTGCTGGATAATTCACGTGATGAATTGTCATTGCGACGGATCATCAACACGCCACCACGCGGATTGGGCAACAAGGTGGTCGACAAGTTGCTAAGTGCGACAGGAGACTCGGAAAAGGAACTCGCGGATTTGATGCTGAATCCCGCCACCCGCCCTGCCCTGTCACCCGCCGCCAACCGGGGCCTGGATCAATTGCGGGACCTGTTCGCGAGTCAGCACCAATCGGCCTCGCTGGTGGAACGCGTCAAGCATCTGATCGCGCGTAGTGACTACAGACGCGAGATCGAACGCGTGTTCACCGATCCGCTGGAACGCGAAGCACGCTGGAACAACGTCGAGCAAATCGTCAACGCGGTGGGCCAGTATGAAAAGGACGCAAGGAATCCTTCGTTGAGCGACTTCATGGACCAGATCACCCTGGATGATCGACAGCTGCAGGATGAAAAGGAAAAAAAACTCGAACGCAACGCCATCGCGCTGATGACGTTGCACAGTGCCAAAGGCCTGGAGTTTCCCGAGGTTTATCTGGTTGGCCTCGAGGAAGGCATTCTGCCTCATCACCGCAGCCTCGCCGACGACCGCTCGATCGATGAGGAACGGCGACTGTGTTATGTCGGCATCACCCGTGCCGAAGAACGATTGACGCTTTCCATGTCACTTAGCCGGATGAAATGGGGCAAGCCGCAAGCGACATTGCCCAGCCGGTTTCTATACGAAATGACCGGCAAGGCAGATCACCCCAAGTACCTTGCCTGCCTGGAAGCGGGTGGCAGCTGATACCGGAATCGCTAGCTGATTAATGTATGCCAGCCAATTTCACCCGCCCGGTCCGTCCGGCCGCCCGAACAACCTTGACGGCTTGCAGCTGCAAATCTAGTCTCGGCCGCCATTTAGCCCGGCCAGGGGTCTGTCCCTGACGCACGGTTAGCAATTCCATGGAAGGAAGACAATGAACTGGCATATCAGAGCCCTGCCCTCGTTCGGGATGTGCGCCATCGCAACCGCTCTCCTGTTAGCCACTGGTTGTTCACACCTCATCAAACGTGGGCAGAGTCCCGACGTTGAGGCGATGGAATTCAACGAGCAACTCGACGAACTCGTCTATATCGGTGACATCGGTGGCCCGGTGGGACTCGACAAGCTCAAGGTCGACGGCATTGCGTTGGTGACACAGCTGGACGGCACGGGCAGCGAACCTGCGGACACGCCACAAAGAAAATATTTGGTTGAAGAAATCGAGACGCACCAGATCGATGATATTCCGGGCTTGCTGGCCAGCGACGACAACTCGATGGCATCAATCATGGGGTTCATCCCGCCGGGCGCCAGAAAGGGCGACAAGTTTGATGTTCTGGTTCAGGCCATGCCGCGTTCAAAGACAACCAGCATGAATGGCGGCTTCGTAATGCAAACTCGCATGAAGCCGTTTGTAGCTACACGTCGCAGTGTGCAATTCGGACACAATTCGGCGCTGGCCCGCGGCCGTCTTGTCACGACCGACGTGTTTGAAACCGGTGACAAGGATGCCCTGCGATTGGGCGGCGTAATTCTGGGCGGGGGAACCGTGACAAGGGATCGCACAACGGGATTGCGGTTGCTGGACGAGCATGCATCGATCAAATACACAACCACAATTGCCCGCGCCATCAACATGCGATTTTCGACGCGGGTGGCTGGTAGCCCCGAGGGTGTGGCCAATCCGGTCAGCGACCGCATGCTTGAGATTTTGATCCCCGAGGACTACGACCATAACGTGGGGCGTTATTTCCACGTGATGCTGAACATTGTGTTTAACGAGACCGCCGATCAGCGTGTTAACCGGTTGGAGCAGCTGGAGCGCGAATTGCACATGCCGGACAAAACCAGTCTGGCTGCCATTCGTTTGGAGGCAATTGGTGATGACGCCAAAGGCGTGCTGACACGCGGCTTGCGGAGTGAGCATTTCAAGGTTCAGTTTCACGCCGCCCAGGCTTTGTCGTATATGGGAGACAATTCCGGTGTGGAATTCCTGCAGAGAGCGGCCGACAAGGAACCTGCATTCCGCTGGCACGCCTTGACCGCCCTGACGTCCCTGCGAGATTCGATTTGCGAAAAAGCCCTCGTTTCGCTGTTTAATGCCGATAGTGCCGAAGCCCGCTACGGGGCCTTCAACGCATTGCGTGATAGTCAGCCGGGCAGCCCGATGGCCGACGGCGAGTTCGTGTCCCGCGAATTCATGCTGCACACCGTACCCTCCATGGCGCGGCCGATGATTCATGTTTCCCGAAAGTCGGTGCCGGAGATCGTGATCTTCAACGGCGACCAGCATTTTGGAAGCGAGTTGTTGTACGTCGAATCGGGATTGACCATCAAATCCATCGGCAACGGCAAGGTCCAGCTGCAACGCTACATGCGGGGCAATGGCGACCGCAAAGTCGTTTGCTCCAGCCTGGTGTCCGACGTCATCCGCAACGCGGTTCGCATGGGGCTGGATTACAGCGACACCATTCGCCTGCTCAAGGATGCGCGACAAACCGGCGCTCTCGATTCACAACTGGTCATCAACGCCCTGCCCAAGCTGAGTAACAGCTACCGTGCCGAGGAAGCCATCGAGGCCGCAGCCGAGGCGCAAGCGGAATCTCCCTCGTCCCGAAACGTGTCCACCGCACGAAAACCGGATCAGGGAAAGGGAATTTTTGGTAACATAAATCGATAGTGGAATCTCTGCCCCATCCCGATTTTTTCCAAGCAGTTTTACCGACTGGTGAACTGGCTCTCCCATTTGTCACTGACAGGTCGGTTGCATGCTAACCTCGCTGGAGTTGTACGGCTTCAAGAGCTTTCCGGATCGCACGCGATTCGAGTTCCCGCCGGGCATCACCGTCATCGTGGGGCCCAACGGATCGGGCAAGTCCAACATCGTGGACGCCATTAAATGGGTGCTGGGAGAACAAAGTGCCAAGAGCTTGCGTGGCAAGGAAATGGCGGATGTCATTTTCAAGGGCACGACCGGAACCGGCGGACGGCGACCAGCCAACACCGCCGAAGCCACAATTTTCCTCGATAATCACCAGCGGCGTTTGCGACTGGATACCGACGAAGTCCGACTGACACGACGGGTCTATCGCAGTGGCGAGGGCGAATACCTGATCAATGGCGAGCCCTGCCGACTCAAGGATATTCGCAATCTGATTCGCGGGACCGGCTTTGGTACCGATGCCTACAGCCTGATTGAACAGGGCAAAGTCGACCAATTGCTGCAGGCGTCTCCCCGGGAACGACGGGCCATTTTCGAGGAAGCGGCGGGTATCAGCCGTTTCAAGGCCAAGAAGGTTGAGGCCGAACGGCGACTGAGCCGCGTGGAACAGAATCTTGTCCGCCTGGCTGACATCGTCGAGGAAGTCGGCAGTCGCTACCGCAAGATTCAGAAACAGGCCACCAAGGCCTCCCGATACAAGGAACTGACCGAGCGACTCAAGGAACTGCGGACGCACGTCGGAGCCAAGGACTGGCGGGATCTAACCGCTCACCTCGAGAAAATTGCATCGGACAAGGCGAGCCTGACAAAACAATCGACGGAACTGACGGAACAGGTTGGCAAACTGGAAAAGCAATCGCAGGAACACGACGTCCAGCTTTCCGACTGGTCGTCGCGCATTTTGGAATTTCAGCAGAATATCAATGAACTGATCAAACAGATTACCGAGCGCCAATCCAATATCGCCCTGCATCAATCGCGTACCGACGATCTCAAGGTTCAGGAGACAGGCCAGCGGGAAGGTCTGTCACGCGGCGATCAACGTCTCGCTTCGCTGTTGCAGAGAATTCAGCAAGCAGATGAAAGTGTGACGCAAACCAGTACGACTTGTGAACAGTCGCAGGAAGCTCTGGCGAAAACGGAAACAGAAATCGCAAGGTGCCAGGGCGAACTGGCCGAGTTGCGGGCGGATGCCGAAAAGCAAGGTGAACGACAGGACGCCATCACGTTGCTCATCACCGAGTTGGGCAAGCAGCTGAGCGGCGCTGATTCGCGGCTGGCTATGTCCAGCGCTACGCGAATGAAGCTGGGTCAAAAGCTGCAGGCACTCGACGAGACCATTACCGACACGACGCAACAGCACCAGCAACACCTGGATCAAATCCAGCGTTTGCAAAATGAAGCGGGTGAAAAGGACAACGCTCTCCAGCAAGCGCGTTCAACGCTGGAAGAAACACAACAGCGGCTGGAGGAAGCCAAAAAGAAGCTGGGGGAAAAACGCCGTGCCCAAACCGGTGCCACACAGCGAGCCGATGTGATTCAGGAACTGGAGAACCGGCTGGAAGGTGTCGACTCAGGTGTCAAGGAATTGCTGGAACGATCAAGGCGTGATACGGACCCCTGGCTGCGGGATGTCGTCGGGCTGGTCGCTGATGTGATCAAGGTCAACGTGCAGCACGCCGAGCTGGTTGATCTGGCCCTTGGCGATTTCGCTCGATGCCTGATTGTCGACGGTGACGACCTGGTCGCCAAAATTGTTTCGGGCGAGTTGAAGCCATCGGGACGAGTTCGCCTGATTCAGTTGAAAAACGCCCCGACACTGGGCGCACGCCTCGACATCGACCTGAGTCACGAGGCAGGCGTCATTGGCCGGCTGGACCGCCTGGTACAAGCGGAATCCGAATTTACGGAACTGGTTCGTCGGCTGCTGGGCGGCACATGGCTGGTCAAGACACTGGATATCGCCTTGCAATTACATCGCAAACGGCCAGGCAGCGTCCGCCTTGTAACGCTTGAGGGCGATGTGATCGAGGCAGATGGAACGCTGGTCGCCGGGCCCAGCGCTGCCAGTGCCGGCATTGTGTCTCGACGCAGCGAGCTGCGGGCCCTGCACCGCGAGATCCACAAATTAACCGGCGAAATCCGCGATGACTCTGCGACGATTGAGGAATTGCATCAGGATGCCAAACAACTTGACTCGCGTGTTCAGGAACTGCTCGGCGAAAACACAGAGATTGCCGGTCAACTGAACGAACAGCAGGCCCAGGCTGGCTCGCAGCAACAACGGCTGGAGTCGGCACGCCGCGAACGCGACGAAATGACCGCCGAGGCTGGCGAACTCGATACACAAATCCAGTCATTACAGGCGGCGATTCAAGCTGACCGTACGGGACTGACAGAAAACAAGAGCTCGCTGGCCAACCTGGCTGCCGCATTGAATACGGGCAAATCCCGACAAACGGATTTGCAATCGGCCTTGAACGAATTGCAGCAGCGTCAAACGACGCTCAAGGTCCGGCTGGCCAAGTCTCAACAGCAACACGAAGATGCGACATCGTCTCAACAAGAGCTGGCTCGACAAAAGCGGGAGTGTCGCGAAAGCATTCAGTCGACACGCGACTCGCTGGCCCAGATGCTTTGGCAAACGCGTATCAGCCGCCGCGAAATCGATGAGTCTTCGGGGCTGTTGTCCGGCCTCGAATCGCAACGGGTCGATCTCGATAGTCAGCTAAAACACCTGTCTGACCAACGGACGGCGGCCGATGATGCTCGTCGGGAACTTGCCAAACAACTGCACCAGATACGTGATCAGCTGCGTCACAGCAAGGACCGGCTGCATCAAATTGAATTGCAGGAAGGCCAGTTGTCGATGGAACGCACCCAGCTGGCCCAGCGACTCAGCGACGACTACGAAATCGACGTTGCCGAGCTGGATGCCAGTCAGCACGAAGTCGACGAGGATCGCGACGCCATCGACAAGGAAATCTCCCAACTGCGCCGGTCGATCGGAAATATTGGTTCAGTCAATATGGATGCCCTGGTTGAACTGGAAGAAATGCAGGAGCGATACGAATCGCTGGACGCCCAGTATCAGGACCTGGTCAGCTCGCGGGAAGCGCTGGAAAAGATCATTCAGAAGATCAACAACGATTCCCGTCGTCTGTTCCAGGAAACACTGGAAGCCATTCGGGTCAACTTCCAAAAACTGTTCCGCCAGACCTTTGGGGGCGGTCGGGCCGATCTGGTCCTGGAGGAAGACGTCGATATCCTCGAGGCCGGGATCGATATTGTTGCAACGCCACCAGGAAAACCGGAATTCAATAACTCATTGCTCAGTGGCGGCGAGCGGGCCCTGACCGCCGTTTCGCTGTTGATGGCGATCTTTCAGTTTCGCCCCAGCCCGTTTTGCGTGCTGGACGAAGTGGATGCCCCGTTTGACGAAGCCAACATCGGCCGCTTTATCGAAGTGTTGAAGAGTTTTCTGGGCTGGACCAAGTTTGTCATCGTCACGCACTCCAAAGTCACGATGACAGCAGCCACCACGTTGTATGGCGTAACAATGCAGGAATCGGGTGTCTCCAAACGCGTCAGCGTCCGTTTTGAAGACGTCAACGAGGAAGGCGAGATTTCGGATGAGGCAATCAAGCGCGATTCGGGTGACGAAAAAGTTGCTTGATGTCCAGGTCGGCACCGCCGAACGCATTGCTGTCACCGGTACAGTTGCACCCAATCGACGTCATGTTCGAGATGGTAGACGATTCTGCCAGCACCATTTTTGGGGTCGCGAACTGCCAGCGAGTGTTGAGATCAGCTTTTTCTCCTGGAAATTCTGCGCGAATTGACAGTTGCCAAACGGTCATGGATCGGGTTTCGGTCAAAAATCCGGATTTCTGCGAACCCGCAAAGTCTCACCAAACTACCTGATCGGGTGGAAACAGGGCTTTTAGACGACGCAAGAGTTGACTGATCGTTACGGGGCCTCGTTAACTTACCAACGTCGCAATGGTTTCCGGCGGCACGACTGCCGAAAGTTTCTAAAGTCTTACCCCCGAACTTAACGAAACTACTGTCAGGTACGTCGCATTGAGACAACCAGGCTTTGAGGGCACTTGCCTTCAAACCAGTTAAATCGACGAGACCTGCAAAGGGGGGACTGTTGCTGGTCATGGATTGACCGGCGCAAAAAGACGCGCGAACGACCCACGACGCGTTTTTCTGTCAGCACCTGTTTTGCTGGTCACCAACGCCGCCAGAGGCAAGCCGGGAAAGCTGTTCCGTTTATTCGGTTCGGATTTTCCACTGCAAACGAATAACGCGAGTTTTCCCGATTTGCACTTCGCTGCTGGACCGATGTCGGATTTAACGCGTTTCGGTGCACGCCGAACTCGTACCCGTTATTAACCGAAAGTTAGTTTATCCCGACCCAGTGTTTGACCTTGAAGACCCAAGCCGCCAAGCGGAGACCCAATATCGCCTGTCGGGGTCAAGCAAGGGATGAACAGTTACGCCAGGCCCGAGCCCGGGGTAGCGAAAGACGAGTCAAAAGCAAAGTAATGGAGAGCCTGCGATGAAGGTGTTCACAACTGGACAGGTCGCCAAGATCTGTAAAGTGGCT
>JBPCVB010000525.1:0-5219 GCA_051010855.1 Pirellulaceae bacterium
GCCATGCAGCGGTGGATTTGGATCGCATCGGTTCTCTCCCTTGAATAGTCAAGCCATCGATGAATTGTCGCCTTTGAGGTCGGCAATTGCAATTAACGCAGTGGGCGCCAATTCATGTAGGTGGAAATGACTGACGGTAGACCTATTACAGCATGGCCCGATTGGCGTTTTCCAGAGCCTTCAGTGTCTGGTCGTGAAACGCCTGGGCGCTTTCGGGTGTATCGCCAATGCAAACCATTCCAAGCTTGCCAAATTCCGAAAGCGCACCGATCAGGTGAAAGACAACACCCTGCTGGATAGTGCTGTGAAAATGCAGATTGTGCTCCACGGCAATGTCGATCAAATCGTCGGGGCACAGGCCCTTGAGCGAGTCGCTGCACACGTTATCCGACGCGAAATAACAACGTGATTCGCCGCCCGGGATGATGAACTCGCCCGTATCACAATCGTATTCTCCGTTCGTGATGAACTTCAGCATCATGAACGTGTGTGTCGTGCCGCCCTTGCGCAGGTTGATCTCGATCGCGTAGTGCTTCCAGCCATCGGGTTGTTTAACCGACACAAAGTCGACGCCAAATCGACCAATCACTCCGCGGTCGCGTAGTACCTCACCAACACGCCGGCCCGCTTCCTGTAGCTCGACCCGATAATCGGGGTCAGCGGGAAAGGTGCAACCCAGGAAGATCTGTCCGCTCGGTCCACCAAGGATCTGGTCATGAGTCGAGATAACCTGAACCTCGCCGACCGGATTGATGCGACATTGCACGGACGGTGAACGCTTTTCCTCACCCTCGACAAATTCCTCGACGATGCCCTGCATGTCACGGAACTTGTCGCAATAACGGGCCCACGTCTCGCCGGCCGCCTCGAACTGGATACCTTCGGGCAAGTTTGCGGTAATCCATTCGGCGATGCCCTCTTCGGGACAGTCCGCCAGCGAGAACACCGCGTTGCCTTCCCCTGAAAATCCTTCGTTCAGCTTGATCACGGCCTTCCGTAATCCCGGATTGTCTTGCTTCAGATGATGCAACGCCGTGATCATGGCGTTTTCATCGCCCAGATGCTCCATCCCGGTCGGCACCTGAATGCCGGCCTGCGTCATGATCTCGCGACCGGGTCCCTTGTAGCCCAGGTACTTAAGATCGGGATTAGTCGCATACAGCGGAATACCCAGCTTCAACGCAAGTTCGCGTTCCAGATCCGTCGAATTGAAACAACTTATGTGAGCCGATTCCGGGCACGTAATTCCCTTGCGAATTTTGGCAATCAGCCGCGGCCGATCAAGGATTTTCTGCACCAGTGGCTGTGGCGAAGCATCGTGACAGGCCAGCAGCTTCAAACGTCGACGGGCATGAGTCGACGGAATGCCAGGCAACAAATGCAGAAAATAGTCAATGACGGACGTCGGGATGGGTTGGCTGGTTACGTAGATCAACTGGGTTTGCGGCATTTGCAACAGCATCACGAGAAACAACATGCGTTCCTCGTAGTGATGAGCACCAGTAATCTTGGCCAGTTCCCGTGGATCGAGCGTGAGGCTGGGGATCACGACGACCGTGCGCGGTGCAAGCGGGTCGGGAAACACATCCTTGTAGATATCGACCAGGCGCTGCTGTAGCCGGTGGTAACGTTCCAGTTTGTCGTCGTTTTTAACTTCGGCCATACCGATCTTGTCCTGAACTCTCTCTAATCGGCTGGCCTGCCATTTTGCTCGGCGTCCCGCAGTTGATGCAACAGATCCATGGTGCTGACCAGCCCGACCAGTCTGTCTTCGGCATCTACCACAATAACCCGGTGAATCTGCTGGTCGATCATCTTGTTGACGATCACCGACAACGAATCATCAGCGTTAACACTGACGACCGAAGTCGTCATAAATCGCTTGACGGGTTGTTGCGACAGCGGAGCAATCTTGGCACGAATGGCGGTCAGCTGTTCCTCGTAAACATCGACCGGCATTGAGAACCCGGCGCCCCAAAATTCTGACTGGGCAAATTGCGCTCGATCGACAGTTACTTGTTCTTCCGCGTTCACCAGGTCGGTGGCCGACAACACACCCACACACTTCCCGCCATTTACCACCGGGGCACCGGAAATGCCATGATCGATCAGGCGACCGGCAACTTCCGCGAGCGTTTCTTCGGGATGCAACGTCACCATGTGCTGTGTCATTACATCCGCTGCCCGTATGTCCGACATCCAGTCGTGGATTTTCATTGGCACCGTTCCTCCCAATTTTTCTGGATCGCCACCCGGGCTTGGCGCGCATCTGTCTTTGGCTCTTCTCAACGCTTCTCTTTATCATTGCCGCTATCGTCGCAAGATGGAAGCGGCGCAGGTTATTCTCGAGTCAAACCGGGGCGAATCATTCCGTCCGTCCGCAAGCGGCCAGTCTAATTTGCATACGAAAATCGACAGGCAGCGAGATGGATTTTAGAATCCTGGATCGATTTGATGCCTCGAATACGGAGCTTTTAATGACGACTCATTCCATTCCTGCGGGCCAACCGGCCAGCCAACCGGCCATCAAACCGCCACTCGCAGCCGTTCAGGGCCGACGCACCATTGCCAAATTCGGTACGTTCACCCCCGCGTTTTTTGGCCAAACCACTCTGGAGTTGCACAACGACCGGGTCGTCGAGCTTACCACTGACCAGTCGCATCGAGGGAGTGTTATATGTCCGCGGCTGAGATAGATTCCGCCGAAGTCGCCACATGCGGCAATCCGTTGTGGTTGCTATTGGGCATTTTGACGCTGGCCATCTTTGGCATCGGCCTGTTGTTCTTCGTGTTCAAGTACCGATTTCTGGTCGTCTATTCGTCGTCCAATGTGGTCGCTGTGGCCATCAAGGGCGATCCGGTCCCCTGCCGCGACTTCATGTACAACGTCGTCAAGCTGACCAATCACTAAAAGTTGTCATAGCCATCGGGAGATTCATTGATGAGCAACCATCCAAAATTCGCATTGAGTATCCAGGCTGCCGCGACCGTGATCGGTTACGTCTTCGCGGTTAGCGGTGTGATCGCCCAGGAAGGAAAGTTCAATGCGCCAAATACGATGTCCGAGGAAGCTCGACGGGCCGTGGTGCAATTCTCCGGCGACAGAGGGACTTTGCCCGAGCCCGATGACATCGAAGGATGGCAGAAGGCCCAGCAGGCAACCGAAACGTCTTCGGAGGAAGGTAACCAGGCGGTAGTCGCTCACTACCGGCCACGCATCACACCACGCACGCTCGGTGGTGTACCGGTGCTCGACATCCAACCCGACGGCTGGCGGGAGAGCAACAAGGTGCTTGTATACACGCATGGAGGTGCTTACACGCTATACAGCGCAGAATCGACATTGACTAGTTCGGTTCCGGTCGCCCACGACACTGGCTTGCGTGTTATTTCGATCGACTACACACTGGCTCCCCACGCCAGGTGGAATGAAATCACCGATCAGGTGATCAGCGTCATGCAGGCTCTGGTCGACGAGGGACATCGACTGGAAGACATCGCAATCTATGGAGATTCGGCGGGCGGTGGACTGGCGGCAGGCGTGGTTTTGAAAATGCGAGACCAGGGGATCGGAATGCCGGCTGCGGTCGTATTGTGGTCGCCCTGGTCGGACATCACGGACGACGGTGACACCTACGTGACGCTGCTCGACCACGATCCGGTTCTTGTCTACCACAATTCCCTGGACCGCTGTGCGGATGCTTACGCCAATCCGGAAGATCAAAAACACCCCTACGTTTCACCGGTCTATGGTGACTATTCCCAAGGCTTTCCACCGACGCTGATTCAAGTGGGGACCAAGGAGATATTTCTTAGCAACGCGGTGCGGCACTACCAGACGCTGGACAATGCCGGCATTGAGGTAAAGCTTGATCCTTACGAAGGCATGTGGCACGTGTTTCAGGCGTTTCATTGGCGGTTGCCCGAATCCGACCTGGCAAGGAAAAAAATGCGGACGTTCCTTGAGCAACACATGGAGCAATAGACTGGCGCGGCCCAGTGCTCTGGCGCGATTTCAGTTTCAAGATCGCCAAGCTCACCAACCACTACAAATTGGCGTAACCTGGTCAGATACCCACCTGCAGGACACGCATCATTTCATGGTCTTCGTGAGACAGAATGTGGCAATGCCAAACGTATCGTCCCGGTTTGTCAAACGTGGTTTTGATCCGGGTGACCTGACCGGGAAGCGCGGTGACCATATCCTTGGGCGCGTTTTCCACGTAGGCAGGTAGCGGTGGAAGCACAGGACCCAGGTCAATGTTTTCCAGACGAAATCCTGTACCGTTAGCGCCGTTGTGCTGGACAACCGGCTGCTCGACCATGTCAGCTGCAAATAACTGTCGATCGAGAATCTCGAACTTCACCAGGTGCAGATGAACCGGGTGAGCATCGCCGGTCGCATTATAGATTTCCCAAATCTCAGCGCTGTCTGGCGCGAGTTGGGGGTTCTCCGTTGTGGGTGAGTGCCAGGCAATGGCGCCATCGACCAGATTTCCATCGACGTCGACAGTCGGCTCTGCGGTGCCCAGCAATGGTTGCAGTCGGCCGTACTCGTCATTACCTTCAAACAGGGCCACCTTGCGGGTGTTTATCACGGGG
This sequence comes from Pirellulaceae bacterium, assembly GCA_051010855.1. Lineage (GTDB taxonomy): Bacteria > Planctomycetota > Planctomycetia > Pirellulales > Pirellulaceae > CAJQPP01. The sequence continues at coordinate 4,603 of JBPCVB010000525.1, forward strand.
CGGTTATTACCGGCCCAGGGACCAATCGCCGAGGGATCGAATCCATCAGGAACATTGGCAATCTCCTCGACGTCGAAAGCCATGATGCGATCGGTTTGGCGGTCGGGGAACAGGTCTTCCTCATCGAGTGCTTCACCAAATGGACCGCCAAATGGGGCATCTCCGCCAATGTTTTCCATAATGATGCGCAGGCCTTGCATTCCCTTGAAATCGAAAATGAGGTCGTACCGGCCGCCGGGTTCATGAACCAGCGTGTCGGTCAACGTGGCGGATGCGGCGAGTCCCTGGTCGCTGCCAATCACATGGAAAGGAAGTGGCATGCTGGCTTCTTCAAGGTCGGTTGCGCCGGTGGGTACCGCTCGAAACCGAACAACCAGAAATCGGCTGTCACATCCGTTAAGCAAACGTATCCGGTAGTTGCGTGGCTCCACAATTGCCTTCGGCCAAATCAAGCCATTGACCACCATGTGGTCCCCGAAGAATTCCGCCAATGCGGAAGGCTTGGGTACCTCCTCATTCTCCAGTCCTTCGCCGGTGATGAAGTCTGCCCAGAACGGATCAGATGGAAAGCCTGGATAAAACAATTCGCCATTCTTGCGGAACATACGGTCCTGAAT
>JBPCVB010000526.1:0-27673 GCA_051010855.1 Pirellulaceae bacterium
GTGCTGATTTGCTGGTCGTCTCCAATGCCTGCGGTGGTTTGAATCCATACTACTCACTTGGCGACATCATGTTGATCGACGATCAAATCAACCTGATGGGTGACAATCCGCTGATTGGCATCAACGACGACCGCTTGGGGCCGCGATTCCCCGATATGAGTGAACCTTACGATCGCAAGTTGATCGATCGCGCGTTGCGAATTGCCCGCCGTGAGGACATTGTGGCTCACAAGGGTGTGTTCGCGGCAGTTTCCGGTCCCAATCTGGAAACGGCAGCCGAATATCGTTTCTTGCGTATGATCGGCGCCGATGTGGTCGGCATGTCAACGGTCCCGGAGACGATCGTTGCGGTGCACAGCGGTATGCGTGTCATTGGTTTCTCGTGCATCACCGATATGTGCCTGCCCGACGCGTTGGAGGCGGCCAACGTGGATGAAATTATTCGGGTAGCGAGCGAAGCGGAACCGAAACTCGCCAAACTGGTGATCGGCGTGCTGGAGGAGGAAAAGGCCTGATCCCGAGCATGGGAATATCCGATCAACAACTCGAACCGGCTGTCGCCGAGGTAGCAAGCAAATGGTCGGGGCGACCCCGGTTCGGAATCATCCTGGGGACCGGCGCTGGCAAGGTCGCAGACAACATTGAAGTGGAAGCGCGAATACCCTATCGCGACATTCCCGGGTTTCCGGTTTCCACCGTAATCGGTCACGAGGGGCAATTCGTTTGTGGAAAACTGGCCGGACAATCGCTGATTGCCATGCAAGGGCGATTTCACTTGTACGAAGGCTATTCGGATGCCCAGGTACATTTGCCGATCGCGCTGATGCGCAGGCTCGGCGTGGAAATCCTGTTTATCAGCAATGCTGCTGGCGGAGTTAACCCACGGTTTGCCAGTGGTGATTTGATGGTGCTTGCCAGCCATCTGGATTTGATGTTCCGCACGTGGCAAGTGCCTGACGTGCCGTTAGCAGCCGGGCGTCCGTTGTCACTGGCCGACGCCTATGATCAGCATCTGATTGACCAGGCCCTGAACCATGCGCGAAGCGAGGATTTTGTCTTGCATCGGGGTGTCTACGCCGGATTGCTGGGACCCAATTACGAAACGCGTGCAGAGTACCGGTTCCTGCGCAAGATCGGTGGCGACGTGGTCGGCATGTCCACCGTTCCCGAAGTCGTCTTTGCCGCCCAGATGGGGATACGGGTCCTGGCGTTTTCGATTGTGGCCAATGTGGCCAATCCGGATTTATTGGAACCAACTTCGGGCCAGGAAGTCGTCGATGCGGCGGCTGTGGCGGCGCCGCGGTTGTGTTCGCTGGTTGTTAACGCCATGGAGCTCGAATCCGGATGACTCCGGCAACCTGCGACTGGTTGGTGTAGAATCCGGATTCGGAAACTCTCTCTGTCTGCGAATCTGATCGAAAATGAAAATTGAAGCTCTGCCATCCATGCTGCGTGACAGCAAGCGTCTGCACCAGATCGTCAAGACGCTGGCCAAGTACGGACTGGCTCCATGGTTGACCAACGTCAAGGCAGAGTGGATCCAAAAGCAATTTCGATCCGCCGACGGGGAGCAAATCGGTGAGATGTCCGAGGGCGCGCGAATCCGAATGGCATTAACCGAACTTGGCACTACGTTCGTCAAGCTGGGGCAGATCTTAAGTACGCGACCGGACCTGGTCGGCCCGGAAATCACAAATGAATTGGCCAAGTTGCAATCCGGCACACCTGCCGATCCACCGGAAGCGGTCCGCGAAGTGATTCAGGGGGAACTCGACGCCGCACCGGAAGAATTGTTTCTGGAATTCAACGACGAAGCGGCGGCCTCAGCATCAATCGGCCAGGTTCACTTTGCCCGGCTCCAGGACGGCACGGATGTTGTGGTCAAGGTGCAGCATCCCGGGATCGAACAAAAAATCCGCAGCGATCTGGAGATCATGAAGGGGCTGGCTGAGCTAGCCGAAAAGTATTCGGAGCAGGCGCGTCAGTATCGTCCGGTCGACACCATGGAGGAGTTTTCACGTACGCTGTTGTCCGAACTGGATTTTACCCAGGAGAAACGCAACCTCGATCGCTTTGATGCCAACTTCGAGAACGACCCCGACGCATTCATTCCGCGGCCCTATGCCGATTTGTCGACCAGCCGGGTGCTGACAATGGATCGTCTGTATGGGATCAGTCTGGCGAAACGAGAAGAGCTGATTGAGGCCGGCCACGATCTGGCCTTGTTGGCCGAGCGTGGTGCCAACATTTTCCTGGAAATGATCTTTCGCGATGGCTTCTATCATGCCGACCCTCATCCCGGAAACCTCTTTGCCATGGAGGATTCACGAATCGGCTTGCTCGATTGCGGCATGGTTGGACGAATCGATGACAAACTGCGTGAGCAGTTTGAGGATTTGCTGATGGCGGCCGTGGATCAGGATACGCTGGCACTGTGCGATTCCATTTGTGAGATGGGTCAGGTGCCGAGAGATCTGGATACCGACCAGTTGCGAGCGGAAATCGGTGAATTCCTGGCGGAATACGGAACCCAGCAACTGAATGAATTTGATTTGGGCGGCGCGCTGGACCGCATGATGGAGATCATTCGCAGATTTCAGATCATCCTGCCGTCTCGTGTTTCCCTGCTGATCAAGGTGCTGGTCATGCTGGAAGGAACGGCGCGCGGGCTAAGTCCCCAGTTCAATCTGGCGGAAATCCTGCAGCCCTGGCAGCAAAAGATCGCCCAGCGGCGAATGGCGCCCAAACGCCTGTTGCAAAAGGCGCGACGTACTGCGGCTGACTGGACCCGTCTGGCGGAAATGGCACCCAGGGATTTGGCAGACATCCTTTCGCAGATGAAACGCGGCAAATTCGACGTCCACCTGGAACACCGCAAGCTGGATTCAGTGACCAATCGCCTGGTGATGGGAATACTGACTGCTGCGTTGTTTGTGGGTTCGGCGTTGATCCTGAGCTATAAAGTGCCGCCGTTGATAAAAAGCATTGGTGATGGTGTTTCGATCATGGGTGCGCTGGGTTGTTTGGTCGCGTTTGTTATGGGCGTTCGCCTGGTCCGCGCCATCAAGCGTTCAGGCAACGTGAACTCACGTTGACGACGGTTCCGAACGCTACTCGTCAGTCGTTGGTTCCCACGTGGGGGAGTCATAGAGCAAGTCGTTGAATTGCTGCTGGAGTTTTGCGAGCATCTCTGTGGCCAGTTCGTGCCGGGCAGACGCCAGATTATTCGACTCCGATCGATCACTGGACAAATCGTAGATCTCCACGTCGGTCAGCGATACCGACTGCAGTTGCTGGTATAGTTGCGGCGTAACGTTTTGCATTTTCGGAACTTCACCGCCGTCCAGGCGAGCGAGTACCTTCCAGTCCCCGTCGCGCATAGCCATGCGGGCCTCGTTGATTGCATTGTAGTAGCACCAGACCAGAGGTTTGTCGCGTGTAATTGCCTGGCCCTTCCAGACGGGCAGAATGTCTTGTCCGTCGAGATTGCGTTGAGGAAGCTGACAACCAGCAAGCTGACAAAACGTAGGCAGCAAGTCGAGAGACGACACTGGCGTCGACACGGTCTGCCCGGCAGCAATCTGCGCCGGCCAACGGACGATGCCGGCCACGCGCACGCCGGCTTCGTGCGTATGCAGTTTCATGCCACGCAGCTCACCTGGGCGACCAAACGATCGATTGGCTGTCCGATATCGGTTCAGGGTTTCAGGGCCGTTATCTGACGTAAAGATCACCAGGGTGTTGTCTGTGAGTTGCATGTCGGCCAGCGCCTGCAGCATACGCCCCACCGCAACGTCAATGTTGGTCACATTGGCAAAATACTGTGCCTCGTCTTCACTGGATGCGACGTTCTCGTAGAGTTCGACCAGCGTTTGTGGCGAGGCAACCGGCTCGTGTGGCTCGTGAAAGGGAATGAACAGAAAAAACGGCTGGTCCCCGCCGCGCTCACTGTTGGCGTGGCGATTGGTCGCTCGCAGTTCGCGCAGCCACTCAATGGCCTCGGTAACGACGTACTGGCAACTGAATTCGCTGATCTCGCCAATGGAAACTCCGTTGCGGATAAAGTTTGACGGGTTGTTGTGGCTTGGTTGGGCATTGTTGTTAGTTGCCAGCCAGTGATCGAAGCCGAAATCGGAAGGTAACGGCTGAACGTCGGGTTCGTTGAAGCGACTGTTGCAGTGCCATTTACCGGCCAGCAGCGTTGCGTATCCTGCGCCTTGCAACAATCGCGGGATGGTGATTTCACTTGACCGCATATGCACTTGCTCTCGCGCATTGGGGCGAGCGGTGCCGTCGGATGGGGGAATCCAGTCGTAGACTCCGCCACGATTCGGATTTCGACCGGTCAACAAGCCAACGCGTGATGGTGAGCAAACCGGAGCTGCAGAGTAAAAATCGGTAAAGCGAATGCCTTCCCCGGCCAGTTGGTCGAGATGCGGTGTGCGAATGTAGGGATGTCCATAGCAGGCCAGATCGCCATAGCCGAGGTCATCGCACAGGAAGACCACGATGTTGGGACGCGTGTCGACCGGTTGTGCCCGGGCTTCAATGCAGCTCACCAGCCCCAGGCACAACAAGAGCAACAGAATACAGGATGAATTCAACAGTCGCATGGATGTGTCTCCGTTGCGGGTGAAGTGCGCGAAGCAGAGGCCGTCGCTCCGTTGAAAGTCGATTATTGCCGGACGCCAGAGAAGTTGCTAGCGAGGCGATGACTGCGGCAAAATCAGTCTTTGTTGGCATCTGAATCCTGCTAGACTCCGCCGCACAACCAACGGCGTGTCCGATGTGCGCGCCTCACTGGATGCCTGCCGCATTTCAAGGAAGAAATCTATGACCCGTTCGCTGTACAAGCTCGCCGGTTTTGTCGTTTTTGTTTCTTTGCTGGTTCCGGCGGCTGTTGGCCAGCAACCGCAGCAGACAAATCCGCAACAGGGCACGACACCCGGCCAAACCGGCCAGGCCCTGACGCCAGCCACCGGTGCACAGGATAGCGGACAGGCATTACAAGGTGGCCAGCCGCAAGCAGTCGCCCCCGTTCAATTGGCGCCACAAATGCCTCCGGGATTCCCGCTGCAGCCTGAAATGCAAACCTACATCGAACAACTGCTGCAACACTGGGAGGACTACTCATCCAAGGTACAGCGTTACAAGTGCAACTTCACTCGTTGGCAATACGATCAGGAAGTCTGCAATTATCGCAATCCGGCAAACAACCGATTGATGGCTGCGATGATTTCCATGGGCCATATTCGATTTCAGGATCCTGATCAGGGGATGTACGAAGTCGTCGAAAAGTGGCAATTCGACAAACCTGCAGTGAATCCGGAAGACAATCCCTTTGTTCGCCCTGCGCTGACCAATCCCGAATTCCCTGAAGCCGAGAAGTGGATCTGCGATGGCATCAAGATCTACGAATTCGATTACCTGACCAAACGTCTTTACGAATTGACGCTGCCACCGGAATCGCAGGGAGAGGGATTGAAGAACAGTCCCCTGCCCTTTGTGTTTGGTGCCAAGGCTGATGATTTACAGGAACGTTACTGGATCCGCGATGTAACTCCACAGGAGCTTCACGGCCAGCAGTATTGGCTGGAGGCATGGCCCAAGCGAGCAACCGATGCACAGGCCTATAGCAAGCTGGAGATTATTTTGACACGCAATCCATTTCTGCCGGTTGCCGTTCACATGTATGCTCCCAACTTCGACATCAAGCTGAACCCGTCCAAAATGGTATTCCAGTTCGAGGAACGCCAGATCAATGGTAAACTGGACGGTCTGGCCAACTTCGCCGGATTCTTCATCAACCCGCGCACGCCCGCCGGTTGGGAACGTGTGCCCAAGCAACTGGTGCAGGACCCCCGCGATCGCCAGGTGCCGCAAGTCGGGCTGCAGCCAGCCCCCGAGGGACAACCGTCGGTAGACCGTTAGACCGCCGTCAGGTGATCCGTAGCGAAGTCGCAGTCTTCCGAAGGCGTCGCATCCACCCAAATTAACCCTCACCGTCGCTGCGCGACGATCTCTCCCACGCTCGGGAGAGGTAGATGGTTACTCGTGACGCAATGCTTCGATCGGATCCATGGCGGCGGCACGCATGGCGGGATAGATGCCGAATATGACGCCGACGATGACGGAAATGCCGAAGGCCAGCGGGAATGACAGTGGCACCAGCGTGGGAGTCATCTCGGTGACGACTGGTGGCAGGGTCGTATAGAAGTCGTCCCAGGCATAGGACACAAAGGCCTTGATGCCCTGCAGGATGATGGGGCACAACAGACCCACGAGCATGCCAATCGCACCACCCACGACCGAGAGCACGACGGTTTCGATCAGAAACTGACGAATAATATCGCGGCGGCAGGCACCCAATGCGCGGCGAATACCGATTTCCCGGGTCCGCTCGGTCACGGTCGCCAACATGATGTTCATAATTCCAATCCCGCCAACGACCAGGGAAATGGCAGCAATCAGGCCCATGAACATCATGAACATCAGACGAGTCGTCTTGGCCTGTTCCAGCAGTTCAAAGGGAACGATGATTCCAAAATCCTGGCGGTCCGCATCATCACGCCGCAGCGTGCTTTCGATGAGGCGGGCGGTTTTGGGCACGTCGTTGATTTCGCGCACCTGCACTGTCACCTGCGATAGCTCAAACGTCTCTCTGGAAAAGGAACCAGCGCCGCGTTTTTCCTCCATGTCCCCCATGCGTCGACGCATGGTCTCAATTGGGATGTAGACATCATTGGTGAAATCCTGTCCGGAAAACGAGCCGCCGATAGCACCTGTGGGGGCCTTGGGTTTCAACACTCCCACAATCTCGAACCGATCCTGCTTGGCTGGCACAAAAATCTTTTTCCGAATCGGGTCCTCGTACGGGAAAAAGTACTTGGCGAGTTCGGCGGAGATCACGCAGACCGTGGCGGTGTCTTCGGGATGTGTCAGGAAATGACCACGGTCAATCTCCAATCGATTGATGGCCCGGTATTCGGGCGTACAGCCTACCAGTCGACCCTCGCGGGCATCAATTTTCGGATTTCCGGTGTAGGCGAAACGGACACGCAGTTCACGTACTGGAATCACCTGTTCCACCGTGGGAATGGCCAGCAATTGTGTTCGTTCGGCGCGTGAAACGCCGTAACGTTCGCTGGTGAAACTGAACCCGGTACTTTCATCGGGCGGCTTGAGTGTCCGCACGATAATGTTCTCGGCACCCAGTGCTTCTATTTGTTCCTGTGCCTTGATGCTGATGCCTTCGCCGATGGCCAGCAGCCAGATGACGCTGGCCACGCCGATAAAGATCCCCAACACGGTCAGCGCAGACCGCATCGGATGCAGCATCAGGCTTTTAATTCCAAGGATCCAGGTACGCAAAAACATGGTTCTGAGACGTTTGCAGGAATTCGATCGGGACGAAGGGCGTCAGGAAGTGGCGTTTTCCGGAGAACCGATTCCGATGGTCGGATCATTCAAAACCGGGACATGGTCGGAGGCGGGTTTGGCGATCACGCGATCGGAATTTCGCTCATCGGACTGAATGTAGCCATCACGCAATCGAATGATTCGTTTGGCATGTGCGGAAACTTCGTCCTCGTGGGTAACCATAATGATGGTGCGGCCTTCTTGATTCAATTTCTCGAACAACTGCATGATTTCGTCTGTCGTGGCCGAATCGAGGTTACCAGTGGCTTCGTCAGCGAGGATAAACTTCGGATCGTTGGCCATCGAGCGGGCAATGGCGACACGTTGTTGCTGGCCACCGGAAAGTTCCGTCGGCCGGTGACTCAGGCGATCGCCCAGCCCGACCATGCTGGCCAGATCGCGACACCGCTGCTTGGAATTGGCATTGAGGTGTCCCATGTAATACAGGGGCACTTCGATGTTTTCGACGACGGTCAGTTGCGGGATCAGATTGTAAGACTGAAAAACAAATCCGATCCGGGAAGCGCGAATGGCCGACAGCTCATCATCGGTCATCGTGGCAACATCATGATCACCGAGAATAAAGGAGCCGGAAGTCGGTCGATCGAGACAACCCAGCAAATTCAGCAGCGTACTCTTTCCGGAACCCGACGGGCCCATAATTGCCACGTAGTCGCCAACGGGCACATCAAACGACACGCCCTGCAGGGCCTTGACGGTTTCGCCCTTCAATGGGTAGTGCTTGGTGAGTTGTTTGATCTGGACTGCTTGTTGCATGGTTTTGATTCAGACCGGACGCGAGAACGGACAATGGGCACCAGTCCAGTCTAATCTGACTGGTGGAGATCGCTCGCAGTTGAAAGGATTATTTGCCGCCGCCGCCGGGGCCACCGCCACCTCCGCCCTGTTGGCGGAAGCGAGACATCATTTCCTCGAATTTCTTCTTCAGCTCTTCTTTGGAGTATTTCCCGTCGCCGTCGGTATCGGCACCTTCGATCATGCCACGGAACCGGCTGTCCATTTGATCGAGTTCTTCGTCACTCAACAGTTCGTCGCCATCGGTATCGTACTGTTCGTACATCCCGTTGATGCGATCATCCATTGAGCCGCCCATACCGCCGCCACCACGACGCTGGCCTTCACCGGCACCACCGCGCTGGCCTCCGCCAGGACCACCGCCCTGGCCACCACGATTGGCCATTTTTCCGGCACCTTCCTGAGGTGTTTCCGGATCACGCGGGGGCTGCTGCCCTTCAGTGGACGTGACGGCCGTGCCTTCCGGCAATTCGATGCGGGATTCCTGCTCCAGTTCGGGCAGGTCCATCAAATGTTTGTACTGCCCCGGATCCATGACCAGCTGGTCACCCTCTTCGACCCCGGACTCAATCCACACGTTTTGTGAATTTTCGCCGACAATGGACACTTCCACCGTCTCGAACTTGTTTTCACCGATTTGCCGCAAAACGAAATTGGTATCGTTGGCGGAATAGATGCATTGCAGTGGCGACTGCATCACGTCAGGTTGATATTCAGTTTGAATGGTGACCGAAGCGTTCATGCCCGGAATCAATTCCTTGGGCGGATTCAGGATGCGAACAAATACCGCGTATTCGCGTACACCCGTCGAACCCATCCAGCCACCTTGTTCGGCATAGGCATTCACTTTGGTGACGTAACCGGTCAATGATTGACCACTCAAGGCATCGACGGAAACGGTAGCGGGCATGCCCGAACGAATGGAAGTAATGCTTTGTTCGTTGACCAATACCTTGACTTCCATTTTTTCGCGATTGGGGAGCTTGATCAGAACTTGTCCTTCACGGACCGTCGCCCCGGGTTCGAGAACCCATTCACTGCCACCGCGTCGATCGAATTCCTTGTGGAAAACCACTTCTCCGGAAACACCTTCCGGCACATTGATGGCGCAAGCAGCCAGTTGGGCTTCAACCTCTGCCAGTTGTCGCTCCTCGATCTTTAACGCTTCCTCGGCGTTTTCAAATTGCACCTTGGCGGCCGCAATGTCGCTGTCCAGCTGGATGATCTCCTTGGCATAAGTGATTTCTTCCAGCACCAGTTTGCGTTGTTGTTCCAGTTCAACCTTGTTCCTGGCCCTTTGGACGGCGATATCATCGGAACGCAATTGTTGTTGGGTAATGAAACCCTTGGCCTGCAACTTGATACTGTGTTCGAGATAGGCCTCGGCTTCGTTCAGTTCCTGTTCGGCGCTAAACAAATCGTTCTCGATTTCCTTAAGACGCTCAACGTACGTGCCTTTGATGTACTCGTTCTTGGTGGCTTCGGCGGCCGCCAGCGAAGCGCGACTCTGGATGACCTGTGTAAGTGCGTTGCTGACCGCCAGCTTTTGTTGTTCCAGTTCCTTTTCAAACGCCTTGCTGTCCAGCGTTACCAGCCAGTCACCTTCGCTGACTGATGTTCCTTCATTGACCACGGAAATCACCGAGACATTCCCGTTACGGGAGCCCACCTGACACTTGATTTCAACATTCTCGGAACTCTGGATTTCTCCCTGATCCAGCACCTTGGCTACAAACTCACCCTTGGTCACCGGCTTGAGAATCGCATCTACGATTTCATCATCACCGGAATTCCCAAAGGCGTAGTAAAGAATGGCGCCCAGTGCAGCCAGCGCCAAAATGGCCGCGGTAATAATGGGTAGAACGGTGCCCAGTCTTCGTTTCCCGGTACGGGGATTGGACGGGGAAGGTGAATCAGCAGCCTTGTTGGATTGAATCATCGCGCTATCCAGGAGGAAGATGGATTTAAATTCAGGCGAATCAGTGATAGACCGCACAATTGCGGTACTACTAACGCTTGTTCCCGCGAAAACGGGATTATTGCGGTTCCGCGCCGGAATCCAGATAGAGGTTCCGCGGAAACGCCCGCAAATGCTTGAGTCGGGCAGGGATGCAGGGGTTACGGCACGAGCCGAACCTGCTTCCCCCATTAGATCACGAACCACCGAATTAAACACCGGCGAAATGCACGAGTGTCGCTATTTATCGCCTAAATCCCGCTGGGATATCACGGCTTGCGACCCTTATGCGGGTCCAAGGTGGGAGATCGTCACGGTATCGCCGGGTATGGCGAAAACGCAACATTTGGTCGGCACGGTGGATTCGACGAGTTACTGGTCGTCCTGCGGAAAATCCGCCTGCGGAATATCCGGCATGTCGAACGGTTCGTCGTTGGCACCTGGCAGTTGGGCCGGAGCCGGTTCGATCTCCACAGGCACGAATCCGTTGAGGAGTTCGCTCTCGGGAGGCATGCAAACCGATTCTGGTGGAATCCCCATCATGGCAGCCGCCCGATAGGCGTACTCGGCCGTAATGGTGCCCGGGTCCAGCCATTCGCCATTGACGCCCAGCTGCATCGTTCCCATGTCCAGATCCAGGTCGCGTCGCAGGGCTTCGTAAGTCACGAATTCCCTCAGGAAGTTGCTCTGGGCCGACTGCAACGTATTGAGTGCCCCGGTCAAGTCACGAGCCGCTGTGGCACCAAGCCCCCGTCCACCGCCGGCGAGGCCTCCGCCACCCGGCTGGACCGGTTCCACCAGACGGAAACGGGCCAGTTCGACTTGTTCGATCGCCGTCTTGATACTGCGACGTTGCAATTCAAACAACACCTTGCTCTGTTCCAGGTTGCGGAGGATCAAACGCAAATCCTGCTTGATGGCGTCCTCGAATTCGTAGAAATCACGACGTGTCTGCTGATACTCGATCAGAGTTTCCCGGTAACGGTTGCGTTCCGAGACACGCGTGATTGGCGCGTCGAATTCCAGTCCCATACCAAAGGAGTTGGTATTCCAGTTGTATTGGAACGGATTCGAGGCACCGGCTGTGCTGCCCACCGAACCTTCGAAGACCACATCAAGGGTACTTTCCAGATCGTCAGCAACGAACTGGATTTGCCGCCAGCTGTCGACCAACGATGCACGTGCATTCATCAGGTCACGACGGAACTGGCAAGCGATGGCAACTGCCGTATAGGAATCGATGTCGACTTCAGGCAGTGTGATGGCGTTGGTGCGGGCACGGGCCTGCAACAGTGTCAATTCGATAATCGCGTCGGCGGCCCGTGTCAGCAACTCGGGAGCCTCAAATACGACCTCGGATTCCAGTCGCCGCTTGAGCTCGGCCGGAGCCAGCCCCGGACCGTCCTCCAGCAACCGCTGGATATTCGATTCCAGCACACGAACCGAACCACGCAGTTGCTGGATCTTCTGGGTCAATTCTTCCAGTTCACTCCGCAACTGACCAACCGATTCAACGGCGCCGGGTTCAAGGATCTTCGGTTCGATCTCGTAATCGATTTCGCTGTCCCGGATATAATTCCGCAGTTTTTCCAACTCATCCAGTCGCTGATCGCGTTTCGCTTCAAACTTGTCGAAATCGTCCAGGACCATTTGAAGGTCGGGGCCGGTCAGTTGCTCGTAAAGCGGATCCGACGCACGAATTACAGGAAGCAGATCCTGGAGCGCCCGGGCGAGTTCCTCAGACCACTCAACTGTGTCTTCTTCACCAAAACTACCGTCCTCGCTGTCCGGGTTGATCCGTTGCAGTGCGTCACCAACCAGCTGCCGCAAGGCCTCGACCTCGAACTGACGCAATTGCAGGTCGTCGTCTACCAAGTTGAATTGATCCAGATAGGGATCCACAATCTCGATGGGCAGATCAGGTGGCAATCCCAAATCGCGTTTGAACTGGTCCAACTGGTTTTGGTAACGCACCTTGTCACGCAACAGCCGTTCCTGGGCGTCGTACAGGGTGTTTTCGGCCTGTCGCACCTGCAAGAGGTCACTACGCTGCTCACGAAAGAACTCGTTGAACTGATTCAGCACGTTTTCCAGGGAACGCACGTTGAATTCGGAAATGCGAATTTCCTGTTGCGTTTGCAACAGCCCCAGATATCCGCCGATATTGATTGAGCTGCCACCCGGTTCATTGAGAAACAGGCCGACGCGTCGCAGACCACCAAGCCCACCACGCCCGGTTGTCACAAACAGATTGAAGGAGCGGCGAAAACGTTCCAGTGCACGCACGTTGGACAGCAGCGTACGCTCGGCCTGAGTCAGCTGTTCCATGATGATTTCGCGACCGGCACCGCGTAACAAGGGCTGGATCAGGGAGAAATCCACAAGCGCCGTCGCGGATTGCGTAGTGGGTCCGGAGAACTGCCAAATCACTGAATTGGCAAAATCAGCCGCCAACTGGGCACCCGTCACTCCTAGCTTGGTCAAACCGCCTCTCGCAGCCGAATCGAACGTCGAGGACGTGCCGCCGGGTGCCGAGCGGCCCTGGGTGCGGAAGAAATTGTCCCAGCCAAATGTTCCCTGAACGTCAAAAGCAAACCGCTCCAGGCTGACATCCAAAGCGGACAAATACAACGTCTCGCGTTGCTCTTGCAAAGTCGCTGAGTGAATCAACGACAGTCGCACGGCCTCGTTGATATCAAGTTCCAGGACGCCCCTTTCGTTCAGGGGCATATACGACAACCACTCCGGATTGGCCACGTACCGCGTATCTCCATTGGCGTGCCAATGCAGATAGCCCTGTTTGTCGTCGACGCAATGCATGTACTCGTGACTGGCCGGATCGTCCGGGGGCATGGGTGGATGGTCGGCAGAGAAGTTGTCGAACATGCGGGATTCGGGCGCGATCTCGATCGTGGGCGTAATGCCGCTCCACCGCGGATCATTCAACTTTTCACGAATCAGCGCGCGGGCTTCGGCATCCGCTTGGCGTCGATAGTAACCCCGGTGGCACCCAATCGACACGACGATGAACGTCAGGCAGACCAGCAGCGCAAGGCAGGCGATTCCGTGTTTCATTGTCCTCTCCGGACAGACCCGAATCACGTGCGATCAGGCAGTCGCAGAACTGCCATGCGGGAAGGATTCGAGTTGGGTTGGGTCCCAACTGCAGGTGTCAAATGCTGCAGTTGCGGCACAGGTGACGAGCGGGTAATGCGGGTTTTGTCACTTGTGCCGAATTAAACGCTGGCGAGCCAGACTCTTCTGATATTCGGGATATTTCCGGCGTATCTTTAACTGTTAGTCCGGATGTTCCCGCCAGCGAACTTGGACGGGTGGCCGCTAAATGCCTACGATATGACAAGCCGGAAAGCTGGTTAGTCCCATCAGTCGCCGGAAACTTGACACCCCACATAGCCCAATTTATCATCCATTTAACGGGCTTTCTGTGCGCAAGTTGCTTGAATGCCATGTATCAATCGCGCCCAGGTTGCCGACGAATAAGACGGCAAGGAGTGATATCGCTTGTTGCATGCTTAGCCCCCATGGCCCGGGGCCTTTTCCTATTTGAGGGCGGTTACGCACGATGTTGATACCCATGATTGTGGTTGCGGTTTTATCAATCGCACTGATCTTCTTTTTGGTGAAGTCCGCTCCAACCTGGAACTGGGTTCAGATCACCTTTGTGGCCCTGATCTTCTTGACGTCAATTTTCGCCTGCATCGTTGGCGCCCGGGCATTGAAAACCCGCACCGCCTGGATGCTGCAACACGAAAACAACCTCACCATGCTGACACAGCAACAGTCTGCCTTTGATGAGGCGTTGTACGGACCCAGCGATGCGGTCGAGTACGGCGAGGGTTCGTTGCGATATGTCAATTCAAAGTTGCGACTGAACCAGATCGGCACAGGCCGTTTCTGGACGCATGCTTCGGCCAGCGGAGACAACGGCCAGATCACCTTGACATTCAGGGCCGGCGAGGGCCAGGCACCTGCTTCGGGACAAATCAAGCAGGACATGGAACTGCACGCATTCGCCGATGGTGGTGCCGATGTTGAAGGCACGTTGCGAACGGTACCAGTCGATTACATCGGCACTTACAAGGTTGTAAGCGTTGATACCACCAACAACGCCATCACGATGGAACCTGTATTTGTCACCAACACGGGTCAGGCTGAAGCCGCGGAACCTACTCGGTCCTGGTCGGTGTTTGAGCAAATGCCGGGTGACAGTCGCACGGCCTTCACTGATCACATCGGCGTTGACGTAGATATGACAGCAATGCGTCAGGCGCTTCGGGACATCTACTTGCCGGCCGAAATGCTGGGAATGGACCCGGCCAGCGAGGAATACGAAAGCCTGCTGGACGAATACACCTTTGATGGCCAGACCATTAACGCGATTGAGACCTGGATTGGCCAGCAGACCGACCGTATCAATGACCGCTTTGACCCGCCCGATGACCAGCGAAAGACACGCGTTGTTTTCCGTTCCAAAAGCGAAGCGTTTGATGTCGATGCGGAAGGCGACGTATCGCGCGAAGGCCTGTTTAATCTCAGCGGACAGGCAGTCAGCAAGCCTCTGCACCTGGGTCGGGATGTGGAATTCCCGAAGGATGGTGAATTGGTAGTAAGCAAACCGGTCGTCGATGGTTATGACACGGCAGGTGGTCGTCAGCCGCCACTAACCGCGACCAGCGAAGCCGAGGCGATTGAGGACTACTACGTTCGGCCACTAAGGGATTATCCGTTTTCCTTGCGTGAGTTGGGTGAGTTGATGCGCAAGACATCGGACGCCAGCGCCGATCTCGACCAGGATATCCAGGTTTCGGAGAATATGCTGGCCAAGACCGAGGCACAGATTAATCACCGGGCCGATGTAATACTCAAATTGCAATCGGATTTGACCCAGCTCACTCGGGACCTGGAAATCATTGGGCAACTGAATGAAATGCGTGAGACCCAGCTGCAGCAATGCCAGGATGACATTCGCACGTATTACAACCAGATCCAGGAACTGTACAAGCAGGAAAATGAGCCTGCTGAATTCCTCGACACGCGTGCTGGTCAGCCCGAAAGGTCGCTGGCCGATGCCGATCGCTAATACATGACGATCGCCGGATTTGCCGGCATCCAGCAACGGAGCCCCGGGCTCCGTTTTTTTTTGCCATCATGGAACGCGGGCCGTTGCGGGAATATGCGTTGTCACTGTTGACGCGTGCCGCAACAATAATGATTCGGCAACCAGGGCGGGTGCCACGCAGGACCTTTCCGGAACGACGTACATTCATGGGTATCTACGACCGCGGCTACTACGACGGAGACCAGTGGAGAGGTGACGGCCAGGGTGGTGGCGGTCGCTCGTCGTTCAAACAGTCTGCCATTGCCTCGATCATTCTGATTAATGTCATCGTGTTTGTGATCGATATGTTTGCGCCCCGTGTCAGCTTTCAGGCCGAGGTGACGCTGCAGGACGGGACGGTGGGGGTCCAGACTGTTGAATCAAACAGCCATTGGGTTTCCTTCAACATGGCGTTGAAGCACAAGATGACGGAAGTCGGTTATGCCGGTCCGCTGGAAAACCCCCTCTTTGCCTATCAGTTGCTCACGTACGGATTTGCCCATTCGTCAATCGATGAGGACTTCGGGATCTGGCATATCGCTTTCAATATGCTCACCCTGTTCTTTCTGGGTGTCGCAGTCGAACAAAAATACGGTCGTACTGAATTCCTGAAGTTCTACATTCTCGCGATTCTGGTTGCCGGTACCGTTTGGCTGCTGGTGCAAGTACTGCGGAGTCAACCGGCGTCGGCTGTCGGTGCTTCCGGTGCGGTTGCCGCGGTAGTGATGTTATTCATCCTGAATTTTCCCAAGCAAACACTTTTGCTAATGGGCATCATCCCCATGCCGGCGTGGGTGCTGGGTGTTTTGTTCATTGGCATGGACGTCCTCAATTCAATGAACCACGAAAGCCGGATCGCGGCGGAAGCACACCTCGCCGGAGCCGCCTTTGCCGCGATCTATTATTTCGGCAAATGGAATTTCCAATGGCTGAAATTCGACTGGCTCACTGATCGCCTGTCCGGCAAACCCAAGCTGAAAGTCCATCAGCCGGAGGCCTCTGACGAGTTGACTCGCGAAGCCGATATCATCCTCGACAAGGTGCATCGGCTGGGTGAGGAAAGTCTGACACGCAAGGAACGAAAAACGCTGGAGCGGTACAGCAAGACGGTGCGCAAAGGCCGCGATAATTGACCGCAACAGATCCTGATTCGCCGATACCACAGGCGAATCTGGCAATGCCAGCAGTCGATTGCCGTCAGTCGATGTTCGGCCCGTGGGCTCGCCTGATTGCAAGCATTTCTATTGACGGCTGCACTGCCCGGACATACAGAAGCTGCGTCATTTGACTCTGTATCGGCCGAGCGCATGAACCATCCCGCCTGGAAACTTTTAGCCCTGACAATGGTCGCGGGTTTGTTGTTTGCGGCAATGGGTTGTTCACACTGGGCGCGCCAGCCGCAACAGGATACCCCCGCCAGTCGTTCACCTTTTTCCAAGCCCCGTCTGGCACCAGGCAGTGTGGCGCTGGAAATTGCCGTCGTCACTCTGGATGTCGAGCAGCTGGGTGAATTTGACGAGATCTGGCAACTCGCCGACTTGCAGGGTCTGCCACTTTCTGATCGGCGCAAACTCGACGGCAATGGCTTTAGGGTTGGTCGCCTCGGCACGCAGTTGCCGGGCAAATTGACGGCGATTCTGGAATGGACTCGACCGTTGATTACCTCCGAAGGCGAACCGTTGGCCAATGCGGATTCACCTCTGGTACCCCTTGCCGATGCTCGGCCATTTTCCATCAAACAATTGGAGCAACTGCAGCCGGGCGTCGAGCACTGGACTCCATGTTCCCCGATGTGGCGTCAAATGAGCTGGACGGTCGACTCGGGTACTCAACAGCGGTCCGGACAATGCGAACTTGCGAGTTGTGGCTGGCGGATCAGTCAGGTTCCGGCTGGCGACGGAGAAATCACGCTTTGGTTGCGACCGGCGATTCAGCATGGCCAGCGCAAATTGCGTTATGCGATCGACGAAGAGTCCATTCTGGTGCAGGAAAAACAAAAGACGATGCGTTTGCGAGAATTGGACTTTCGTCACCCATTGCGATTGGGCCAGACTTTGATGGTCACATGGAACGGTGCAACATCGAGCCTGGGACAGCAATTTCTGGGCGGTCCGGATGCTGATGGTCCCCGGCGTATGTTGTTGATTCGTCCGGTCCAAACTGGAGACGATGACCTGTTCACCGACGGCAACCACTCCAGGAGGCTGTCGACGCGTCTCGATTAGATGCCGTGGTCCTTGGTGTGACGGGTCGAACAGGAGATAATTCCGTCGAAGCCCGGACCGGCAAATCGAAAGGCCATGAATACTTCACTTCCCGACAAGACGACACAACAACTTGTCACGACCCGACAGCGAGAAGCTCAGCTGCTGGCTCCCTGGGCCATGCACAGTTGCGACTCCGCGGGACGCCAGTTTCCCGAGCCCGATCATCCTTATCGGGGCCCGTTTCAGCGAGACCGCGACCGCATCCTGCACAGTTCCGCCTATCGGCGACTGAGCGGCAAGATGCAGGTGTTCACTGGCCGAATGGGTGACTATCACCGCACGCGATTGACGCATACCCAGGAAGTGGCAACGATCGCGCGAACGATCGGTCGGGCGTTGCGGCTGAATGAGGATCTAATCGAAGCC
This sequence comes from Pirellulaceae bacterium, assembly GCA_051010855.1. Lineage (GTDB taxonomy): Bacteria > Planctomycetota > Planctomycetia > Pirellulales > Pirellulaceae > CAJQPP01. Next base: position 17,945 of record JBPCVB010000526.1, read on the forward strand.
CTGGCTCTGATGCACGACATCGGACATCCGCCCTACGGGCACGCCGGCGAAGACGCACTCAATGAGGCGGCCCGCGACGTCGGTGGTTTCTCGCACAACCAATTCGCGCTCACGATCGTGCAGGTATTGGAAGTGCGGTACACGGAAACACCAGGATTGAATCTGACTCAGGAAGTGCTGGAGGGGCAAACGGCCCGCGTCGACAAGAACTCCACTGGTCCTCGACCCCTGCTGGAAGTCCAGCTGGTAGATGCCTCCGACAGTACAACCTATGACGCGCACGACACGGATGATGCCGTCAAACTGGGACTGGTGTCGCTGGCCGAAATGTCACAAATTCCCCTGATTGCTGAGTGCCTGGAATTTGTAAATCGCGAATACACTGGACTGAATCAAAAACAACTGCGCAAGGCGGTGGTACATCGCCTGATCGATCGACAGGTTACCGATATGCTGGAGCACTGCGGTCGAGAGCTGGCGCAACGAGGATTCCAGTCAACCCAGGAAGCCATGAACAGCAATTTTCTGATTGGACCCGGTCCAGCTCTTGCCGAGCAAAAAACAGAGCTGGAACAGTTTCTGCACCAGCGTGTCTACCGACATCCGGAACTGGTCAAGGTACGCGAACAAGCCCAGGCGCGTATTCGTAGAATGTTCGATGGCTTTGTCGCGCATCCGGACAAAATGGCCAACAAGTATCGACGTCGCGCGGATGTGGTCGGAGTTCGCCGCGCGGTCGTCGAATTTATTGGCGGTATGACCGATCACTATTGTGAACAAATCTTCGACGAGTACTTTGCTCGTTCAACCGATCGCACGCCATAACAACCGGATGTATTGATCGTTTTTGTGCGGGTTTTGTGGGGAAGGCATTCCGAATGAGCGGCAATTACGAATTGTGGCACCCAAAATCACTGGCTTGCCAAAGTGAACTGAAATACAATTAATACAGGCCCGGAGAGATTCAATTCGGCAGATCGGGGGTCAACCGATCATTGGTTCAGACGGCTATCATCCATTTTTTCTACGTCTGACCAGGCCTGCTGTCTCTAGCCGGTTGTTTAGTCCCTGTCAGGGATAATTTCACGGGCCCGATCATAGCTCGCATCATTTACCCCCCCCAAAAAAATCATTTTGCGGCCGGCTGCCTCGCTAAGGGCGGGCCGAGCCCACGGAACACCATCATCTATGTCTATCTGGATTATCCGCGGCATCTTTCTGATTGCCGCATTGGGTGCCAGCATTTCGCTGCTTACTGGCTACGAGAATGTTAACTGGATCATCGTCCCGGCTACGTTGGTTGGTGCCGTCTTGTTAGTCGGCGCCGACATGTTGCTCAAGAAGAAACGTATCGACCTGATTTCCAGCATTATTTTCGGCCTGGTGCTGGGACTATTCATTACGTTTGTATTTGATCTCGCACTTGCTCCGGTCCTGCAACGACCAGTCGAGGATCCTTCGACCCAGGCTTCGTTACAAACAGCAAGGTTGGTTCTGTTGGTGCTTTCAGCGTTGGCCGCCTGTTACGTGTGCATCAGCTTTTTATGGCAGACCAAGGACGATTTTCGCTTCATCATTCCCTATGTGGAATTCGCCAAGGAGACCAAGGGCGTCAAGCCGTACATTCTGGATACCAGTGTCGTCATTGATGGCCGGATTGCTGACATTGTGGAAACTGGCATCATTGACAACCCGCTGGTCATGCCACGGTTCGTCCTTGCCGAGTTGCAAAATATTGCTGACAGCAGCGACAAATTAAGACGGGCCCGCGGACGACGTGGCCTGGATGTGCTGAACCGTTTGCGCAGCAACAACACTATCGATTTGCAGGTGTACGAACGCGAATTGCCCGAGATGGACGGTGAGTCCGTCGACGCAAAGCTGCTGATCCTCGCCAAACACCTCGAAGGCAAGGTCGTCACCGGCGATTTCAACCTGAACAAGGTTGCCAAGCTGCAAAATGTGGAAGTGATCAACCTGAACGAGATTGCCAACTCAATTAAACCGGTGTTCCTGCCGGGTGAATCCATTAACGTAAAAATCGTCAAGGCGGGTGAAGAGGCTGGCCAGGGAATCGGCTATCTCGACGACGGCACGATGGTTGTTGTCGAAGACGGCCGCGGGCAGATCGGCAATTCCGTGGAAATCACCGTCACCAGTATGTTGCAAACCAGCGCCGGTCGCATGGTCTTTGGTCGCTATAACTCACGTGCCAGGTAAACTGACGCCGACAACGAACGAATCTAGCGTTCGTCAGCGGATCTCAGGTAGGCCAGCAAATCCAGGATGTCGTCGGCGGTAAACGTGTTGAGCAGATCGTCCGGCATTGGCGAGATCTTGCTGGGCCGACTCGACATAATCTCGTTTCGGTTGATTGGCGTCAGCTCGCCCGGCGCGATCATATCCGTCTGGACCTGATAATCATCGTTGTTCAGATTTGCCACACGGCCAACGACCAGCCGACCGTCTTCCATCTCAAAAACCGTGGCCTGGTACTGGTCCGAGATTTGTTTGTGAGGATCGATTAGCGTTTCCAGGACGTAATCGTCGGCGTAGCGTCGGGAGAGACCAGTAAGGTCGGGCCCCACAATTCCGCCACTGCCTGCGAACTGATGGCACTTGTAACACTGTGCCGTGGCAAATACCTGTTTGCCGTTCGTCAGGTCGCGCTGTTGCATGTCAGCCTGCTTCAAAATCGGCAGCAGGTCATCCATCGCCCAGTCCTGAACGACGGTTCGCGACTGCAATACGGCGTATGGATCCTGTTCGACCATATTCGTCTCGATCAGCGGAGCCAACGTCTTTTTCTCGTCATCCGACAAGCGTTCGATGAATTCGTCACGTGCCTGACGCAGGTATCCGGCAAACGACTTGCCACCCTGAAACACGGCTGACCTGACGAACCACTGCAGATACTGGCGGCGTAATTCAGTAGTCCAGCCTCGTTCGGCCAGTCGCAGGCAAATCACGTAATGAATCTGTTCTTCCTGAGTGGGTGCGGCCTCCAGCAGCTGCATGGTTGTCTTGACGACAGAGCTGTCGTCCGTGGCCACAAGCAGTCGGCACAACTCCCGCTTCAAGTTCACCGATTCAGCCGGATAGTGTGGAGCGAACAGGGCATTCAGGGATGTCAGCATTTCGGGGTTACCCTGCTCGGGCGTCAGCCGCATCACCAGCACTCCGCACAACCTGAGCAGATGTAGCTGTTGTTGCCCGGACAATTGATCCCAATCGACGTTGGCCCGAATCGATTCCAGCATTCGGTGCTGCAGCGATGCATCCGCATCTGCAGATCGGCACAGCGCCAACAGGGATTCAAGGACGATTTGCGGGTCAGTTTCCTTCAGCGCTTTCTCCTGCCATTCTGCGACCGGCGTCCGTTCCAGCACGCTGCGCGCAGCAAATCGAACTGATCGATCGGCGTGTGACAAATGATCCCAGATTTCATCCAACTGCCCTGCCCCGGCAGATTCGAGCTCGCGCCGCAATCGCTGTTCAGCAGTCAAGTCGGCGTGGATCAAGACAGCGGAGGTCGGTTCGCTGGCCTTGATGCGATACACAGCCGATCGGGTACGGCGACCACCGATGGCGAAGTACAACGCACGGTCGTGAACCGTCATATCCGTCACCTGCAACGCCGGCGCCGAACAAAACAGTTCCTTTTCAGCGGTCCAGCTGGCGCCATCGGGCGAGAGGTGCACGGCATAAATGAACCCAAAGCTCCAGTCGGCAATGTACAACGCTTGCTGGTATTCGGGCGCAAAATCCGTACCGATTCCAAACACGATTCCGGTGGGTGATCCCGGACCGATGTCAATTACAGGTGGCACACTGTCGGGATAGTACACCGGCCATTTCGCGTCACCACCACGCCAACCGAACTCACTGCCGGAGGTCACATGACAGACGCGGGTAGGTCGGTACCACGGGGTTCCGATATCCCATTCCATATCGGCGTCATAGGTGAACAGTTCACCATTGGTATCCATCGCGATATCGTATTGATTGCGAAAGCCGATGCTGACCAACTCAAACTCCCTGCCGTCCGGGTCGGTTTTGCAAATCCAGCCCCCGGGCGCCATGATGCCCACGGCATGTCCGCCCGGATCCCAAATCCGCTTGAGCAAGTTGTCTTCCTGCCAGTGTCGCGGCACTCGCGATGACTGGATGTCGGGCAAGCGTGTGTGATTACCAGCGCAAACGTACAGTGATTCTGCATCGGGACCCAGTATCACTGCATGCGGACCGTGTTCACCACCTCCCTGGAATTCACGCAGCAGCTCGGCGCTATCCAGTTCGCCATCGTCGTCAGAATCCTTCACGCGGTACAACCCCGCCGGCTGATTGTTGTTTTGGTGTGCCACGACGTACAAGCAGTCGAAGGCCCATAACAGGCCCTGCGCGTTTCCGAGATCGACGTTAATTTCGCTGACTGCCGTTTCGTTCGCGGTTGCGCCGGGGCGGACACGATAAAGCCTGCCGTACTGGTCGCAGGTTATCAGCCCATCGGGTGACGTCGTCATGCTGACCCACGATCCGTATTCGTCAGGGACTTCGTATACAAGTTCGGCCTGAAAGCCCTCGGGAACAAACAGTGATTCTGCAGGAGGAACCGTCGACTGGCCCATTGCTTCCTGCGCAAGCATTAACAGCACCAGAAGGCATGCGCTTCCAATCCTCATTCTTGTCTCCAGCATTGTCTGTGTTCCGGGACTTGATGTTGTAGAATCGGTCCATACTAATCGAAGGCAACGCAGCGCGATAGTAAACGCGTGATGCCGGCCGCTGATACTCGATACAGGGATGCCATGACAGACAGTCAAATCAGGACGATCGAGCAGTTGTTTGAACTGACAGGACAGCCCGCGCAAACCGCTTCGCTAAACGCGGCATTGCGACTGGGTGTCATTGATTTGCTGACGGCAGGCCAAAAAACAGCCGCCGAAATATCCCAGCAATGCCGATTGCATGAAACGGGCACCCTGGCCCTGTTACGGGTCCTGCAACAGATTGGTTTGGTCGAAAAATTCGGAGACGACTATGCCTTGTCCCAGGCCGGTCGGTTGACACCGGGAGACCTTTGGGCCGTCATGTTTCGGCAGTGGACTCAACTCGAATCCGCCCTGCGAATTGAGGAGCCGAGTGGTGATCAAAGCACATCCGGAAAATCGCAAAATGCCCAAAAACGGCTGGAGCAATTCCGGTTTGTGCAAGAACACATCGCCTGGGCAGCTGCGGGAATCGCGCTCAAGGTTGCTGAAGCGCTGGGTGCCGGCAACGAACGTGAATCGCTGCGCTTGCTGGACCTGGGTTGCGGCTCAGCTGTGTACAGCATGACGATTGCCTATCGCGATTCCGGCTGCACAGTCACGCTGGTTGATGATGAGCGGGGACTACAGCGGGCGAAAACGACAGTGGAAAGCCTGCAAGCCGATTCGCGGGTCGAGATGATTGAATCGGGCGACCTGTCAATCAGCGGACTGAATGAGGCGTTTGAAATGGCGTTGATTGCCGATCGGATCCATGTCATGGATATCGAGGAACGCAAACGAGTCCTGGAGATGGTCCGGCAGTCACTGGTCAGCGGCGGTGAGATCGTGGTAATCGATCATTTTCCCGGTCAGACGCGTGGCGAGTTGAATCTCAGTATGTATGAACTGCAGCTGTTGGCAGGGACCGGTCGCAGCATGCTGTCGCTACGTGACTTGCAGGCAATACTTGGCGAATCCGGCTTTTCTGAAATCCAGTTCGCCAACCTGCCGGTGGCTCCGTATACCCATGGCCTGATGCTGGCCAGCAAACAGTAGTCAGGGATTAGCCGTTACTTTTGCCGGCTGCGTTTACGCAATCGATCGGAAGCTTGCTCTTCATCATCGATGAGGTCCTGAACCATGGCATGCGTGTCATTTTGCACCTGTTCCATTTGCATCAGCATGACGGTCTTGGGCAATCCGGTCGAGTCGAACCGGTCAGCAGGGATGCAGGCCAGTACGCCGGCGGCGATTTCTCGATTGAGATCAGGATTGGCGGTAAAGTTCATGACGTCTCTTCGAACACCTGAACTGAGCGAGGCCAGCAGAAGATGGCCGGTTTGCCGGCGACGTTGGTGGTCCTCCAGATGGCGGTCGGCTGCGAAGTCGCGCACTCGGTGCTCGTCAAACCCGAACTGGATCGCCAGTTCCAGATCGGAAACACGGCTTAACAATAGATCAGTCCAACGCTCCAGGCGACGCCGCAATTCTTCGAGTCGGTCATATGCCTGTTGATTGGAGGGCCGGTTATGCATCAGCAGTCGCATGGCCCGATTACGAGCTTCCAGATGCCCGATAAAAACGCTATGGCCGATACTTTGCATGTCGTAGTGATCGACGGTGCGGTCATGCTGGACCAGGACAGCAGTCCAGACACGGGTCAACAATTCCGAAATGAGAATTTCCTGTACAACGACTTCAATGGCATGCCATGGATCGTGCATCTCACACGGTTCCTGAAAGTCGTCCTCAAATACCTTGAGTGCGGACTGCCACCGTTGCAGACGACATTTGGAAGCCGCCCAGTAACGCATGGCCTGATCCGGATCCGCCGCGATCCCGCCACGTGCAAAAATCTCGGAACCGATGGAAAGCCATCCGGCGATTTCAGCCAATTGGGTTGCGTGCATAAAGATTGACTTTCACGTAGTAACTCGATGGAAACCTTGCAGCGTTGCGACGGTTGCGTTGCAAAGTCCTTTTCTGTCTCCCCGAACATGCAAGCCCGGTGCCACTTGGCTGGCCGGCCAGGCCATTTGCGAAAACGTCGAAAAAACCGGGTTTTTGGCCGCGGCAACATTCGCGGCTGTTGATTTTTTGCAACCGCAGCCAACCGAACGATGGACATCGGAAAACACTGTGGTGCGGAGCCAACATGTTTCGGCACCAGAAAAAAACGCCCGCCACCGGAAACGGTTGCGGGCGTTGGACAGGTCTATGGCAATACCTGCTTTTATCGCTCAACAGTATGATCGTCAGCGCGGATCAGTCGCGGTTCGCTCCGCGAACTTAGCTTCCGGCCGGTACTGATCGCGATCAGCGACTATCCTTTGTGCCTTCGACCGGTGATGCGAGTGACCCTAAAAGTCGCTGCCACCCATGCCGCTCATTTCCATCAACTTTTCCATGGCGTCCTCGAACCCATCGGGCCGGGGAATCACGACCTGAACCTGGTCGGCGTCACGGGTGGCCGTAAGTGCATCCAGAATCTGTGTCATGACATCAGCCAACTGTTCATCCTGTTGACGCATTTGCTCAATCCCCTGGCCAGCGCCGAATTTGGCCATGCCCAGAATTCCGTCCAGCCCGGATCGCAATTCCTCAGCAGAGTCTTCGTCGGTTCCGGTGGCTGCCAGAGTCATCAGGTTGCCGTCCTTGAAATCCATGCTGAAGCGAATGTTGTTGGCCTTGGTTACCAGTGCCACCATCGTGCCAGAGGGAGGCGGTGCCGTTTCCTGGACCATCTCAACCGCTTCGTTGATCAGATCGCGGGCGCTATCAATATCGATTGCGATGCGAATCGCATCTTCTGGCATGCTATCCCATGCTGAGGTGAGACCGTTGCTGAACAGCCCTGATCCGGTGCCTCCCCTGACATAGGCTTCGGTACCCATCTCAAAAGTTTTGTCGTCAACCAGGGTGGCCAGGATTCCCGGAGGCATGTCGGCGTCTTCAGGGGGACTGTAATACGTCTGACCGTCGATTTCGGTTTCCACACCCTCTTCGCGAATCTCGGTCATCAGTTTCTCGGCTGCGGCGGAATCCACAAACTGGACACGCACGAACATGTCCAGATTCAGAACCTCCCCATTTTGCATTTCCTCAAATTCGGCGACGGTTTCGGGCAAGCTCATCGCACCGAACATCTTGTTGACGTCCTTCCAGTCAAAATCGCTCGACATGCCGGTTTGCGCCTGCATTTGTTCGATGTTGGCCGAAATCATGTCATACATGGGGGTGCCACGCAGACGTTCCATGTCAATTTGAAAAGCTACCTCGGCCTGTTTTTCTGCAGGCAGGGATTGCGCGAAGCAGTCCGGGCAAATGAACAGGCAGGCGAGGGCTGCGACCAGGGTCGCAGAGATATAGCGGTACATGGAAACAGTCTCCCGGGGAAAATGAACTCGAAACGCTGACTCCGCCATCAGCAGAAGTTGACCTGAAGGTCGCGGCGAACCCTGAGTTTAAGGCTTTTGGCTGCAATGGACTACCAAGCATGCAATTTTTTTGACCGATCGACTGATACTGGGGGGCTCCTGCCCGATTGCCAATTCCCATAAATTCATTTTTCGACAGGCAACCTGGTTTTTTGTGAAACATGGTCATGGCAAACAAGACGCGCAGCGTGTCCGAATGGATGGAACTTCACTTTCGTCACTTCAACGCACGTGAAACGCTGGAGGCTGCCCTGGCCTGGCGTTTCTTTGCAGGTGAAGGTGGGCGCATGCTGGTCGCGATTGCTGGCGCAATGAGTACGGCCGAGTTGGGTATTTCGCTGGCCGAAATGATTCGTCAGGACAAGGTACATGCCATTTCGTGTTCCGCCGCCAATCTCGAGGAAGATGTCTTTAACCTGGTGGCGCACGATGAGTACTGCATGATTCCCGGTTACCGTGATCTGTCTCCGCAAGATGAGCTGCAACTGCGTAACGCCGGTTTCAACAGGGTCACTGATACCTGCATCCCGGAGACGGTTATTCGCCATATCGAAAATCCGTTCATTCAGATTTGCTGTGAACTGGCTGAGCAAAACGACAGCCTGTTTCCCAGCGAAGTGTTTTTCAGGCTGTTCGAGCAGGGAACGCTGGACCCGCATTTCCAGGTGCCGCCCGAGCACTCTTGGCTGTATGCGGCCTGGCAAAAAAAGATCCCCGTCTATTCGCCCGGATTCGAGGATTCGACCATGGGAAACATTTTTGCCGCGCGGGTGATTGATGGCACGATCGCGTCACACTCTGCCATTCGCAGCGGAACCGAACAAATGCAACAACTGGTCCAGTGGTACATGGAACACGACAAGGGTCGCGGCATTGGGTTCTTTCAAATCGGCGGAGGAATTGCCGGCGATTTCGCTATTTGCGCCGTTCCTCTCATCCTCCAGGATTTACAAAAGCAACACCGTTTGTGGCAGTACTTTGCCCAGATTTCCGATTCCACGACATCCTACGGCTCGTATTCAGGTGCGGTACCCAACGAAAAAATCACCTGGTACAAGCTCGATGTCGACGCGCCCCGATTCATGATTAACTCGGACGCCTCGATCGTCGCACCCCTGGTTTTTGCATATGTGCTGGAAGACTAGCGTGGGGGTTTTTTGCCCATGCACCAAGCCCCATCGAGGAAGGGGTGCAACAATAACCGAATCCGCACCGTAAAAGTTTAGCTGTTCAGCAACAGCCGCATTTTGCCAATTCGATTTCAGTTCTTTTCAGTTTGGCATGCAAATTCAATTCGACGTAACGCGGATTCGTGATATCATTGCTCGAAGAGACAAACATGTCTCACCTCGTTCTCAACGAATCGGAGGGCAGTCATGCAAGATCCACCAAAGGCGACTGCATAAGGAGGCCGGTTCAATTTACTGGCCTGGCCCCCCGAAGCATTGACCAACTGTTCCGTCCTCCATGGCTGGCGTTGGGTTTACAGAAATGGACGCCACTTTTTTGCGCTGACCCATCGCCCTCCCGGTTTCCGCCAT
>JBPCVB010000527.1:0-3698 GCA_051010855.1 Pirellulaceae bacterium
GCCCAGGAACAGGTAATGAAGGCCGAAGTGGCCGCCAACCGGGCTTCTCTGGTACTGGCCGAGGCCGAAGTGCCACGAGCCATGGCCGATGCCTTCCGAGAGGGCAATCTGTACGCCAACGGTCAGGGCGGCGATTAGGTAACAGACCTACCAAAGAATCCGGCCCCTTTGATGCGGTCGGTGTACGTCATCACTTGTCCTTATTGGTTATGGATTTCAAAAGATGCCCCGCGCCAAACAATATTGGTTGATGAAATCCGAGCCCAATGCCTACTCGATTGACGATCTGGCGAAGGACAAGAACAAAACCACGTGCTGGGACGGCGTCCGCAACTATCAGGCCCGCAACATGATGCGGGACGAGATGAAAAAGGGCGATCTGGTGCTGTTTTATCACTCCAATGCCAAACCGCCCTGCGTGGCTGGCGTGGCGAAAGTGGTCAAGGAATCCTATCCCGATCACACGGCCCAGGACCCCAAGAGCAAGTACCACGATCCCAAAGCGACCGAGGACAATCCCCGCTGGTTCATGGTTGACATTCAACTTGTCAAGAAATTCAAACGCTGCATCCCGCTGGATGAATTGAAGGAGATCAAGGCGCTGAAAGACATGCGGCTACTGCAAAAGGGCTCGCGTTTGTCAGTGCAGCCTGTGAGCAAGAAAGAGTACGAGACGATTTTGAAGCTGGGCGGCTAATTCGATTAGCCACCATCGTTGTCTGACTTGTCCCCGCCGGAATCTCCATCACCCGAATCGGCACTAACGGCGGCATTCCCTTCGCCCCCTCCCGCCCCAACCTGATCGCCTGTCTCGTCAGAAGTGTTATCCGGGTCCTGGCTCTCTTTTGCCGTGTCGTCTTCATCATCTGTACCTTCAGCAGGCTCCTCTTCGACCGGAGCCATTCTCTTTTCGCCGGTAATGTTCTGAAACAGCGTTTCCGATTTGTTGATCAGTTTGTCGTGCAATCCCGTGTGCGTCATCTTGCCACCATGATGCGCCACGAAACCCACCAACACGGCCAGTACAATCATGCCCAGTTTCCAGAACGCACCAGTACCATACGGATCGCGACGTCGTGAACCGGAGGCAACCAGAGCCAGCAGGAACGCGAGGACGGTGACCAGAATGCCGCCCCAGCGATGGAGATCGATACTTTTGGTAAAGTCCAACTTGTCCCAATCCGTGTAATTCTTGTCGATGGCGAACGACCATCCGGAAACGCAGGCCAGAATCCCGGTCAGCGCAGCCAGCCACAGGCAGTAGTAAGCCGCGTCCGCCAGTGGCGATTCACCTCGGAACCCAAATAACGCAAAGAAAGCGCCGCCGATCAACAAGGCAACCGGGAAATGCAACAACATGGGATGCAATAGTCCGGCGATCTCCCACACCAGTTGCAGGCTACTGTCCTTCTGGTCCTGGGCCTGTTGTTGCTCGGCCACTTCCTGTTCAATCTCCTCGATCACTTCGGGAGCCGGCATCACAAGTGATACGGTTTCGGGCCAGTCTGCCCCTTCGTCAATCCAGCGTTCGAACAGCGCGATTTGTTCGGCGGGCAATGGACCTCCTTCGTCCGGAGGCGGCATCATTTGCGTTTCGTCTTCGCTGGCAATGTATTCCACCCACAGGTCACTGTATTCGGCTGAGCCAGGATCGATCCAGTTGAAAACGTTATCACGTTCGTCGATGCGAAAGTCAGCTTCCTGACTTTCCGGTCCGTGGCACCGGATACAGTGTTGTTCCAGCAGGGGCTTGATTTGCGTGGCAAAGTCAACCTGTTCTTCGCTGGTCTCGGTTGTCTGGGCCTGTGCCGACGTCACCAGCAACAGACCGGCCAATAATACAAACAACGGGGCGACCAACCAGGTCAAGGATGATTGGGGCGAAGAATAACCGTGAGCCGTACGCATCATGCAACTCGCTGACGACAAATTTCGAGGGAAAGGCGAAGCCAATTCACTATCCCAAATAGGAATCGGCATATCAAGCCAAACCAAAAAAGGCACGATAGAACCGGTATTTTGCGTCAGGCCCACGATCGTTCGGATATCACATCGATGCAAAACACCTTGCCATCGCCCATGCGACCGGTACGGGCCTGTTGTGTAACGACGGATGTGATCTCTTCCACATCCCCGTCATCCGCCCAAATGCAGATTTCTATCTTGGGCAAGAACACGACGGAGTACTCGTTTTGTTGGTATTCCGACAGATAACTTTTTTGCCGGCCATACCCGTGAACTTCGCGGACCGTAATGTCGGTGAAACCGTGCTTGCCCAGTTCCACAAGAACTTTCTCGGCCAGAAACGGTTTGACGATCGCGATGATTTGTTTCATGACAAGATGAATGCGGATCACTCCGCTTTGATGCCGTGCCACGTCCAGTGGCGATCGGAATTCTGGTCGACACCGGCCGGATCAAAACCCAAAGACTGGATCAGGTCTCGAACCTCTTCCAGTGCCAACGCGGCGTGCAAGGATTCGGCAAACATTTGTTGCGAATGCTCGTTCTCCTCACCCGTGTAGGTTTGCACAAGCTGCCCCAGTTCCTGCTCACTGGCCGGCCGCAGCAGGTCGCGAAAGAACAACGTCCCGCCCGGACGGGTCACCCGCACCGCTTCACGCAGGCACTCGATCGGATCGGGAATGTGGTGAACGATGCTATTGGAAACGACGACGTCAAACATGCCGTCGGCATAGCCCATGTTCTTGGCGTCGACCTGTTGCAACTCAATCCTTTCGATCAGGCCGGCTGCTTCGACGTTGAAGCGGGCCAGATCCAGCATGCTAACCGCCGCATCGACGGCCATCACCCGGCAATTCTCCACTCGCCGACAAAGTTCGACGGGGATCAGCGCCGTACCGGTGCCCAGATCCAGTACATCGCCGCCCATGAATCCAGCGGCCAGCAGATCGTCGACGAACAGCCGGTTGACGTCGGCATGGTCCATGGCGTTGTAGTCGCGGGCATCCTCGTCCGATTCCATGACTTCGGGTTCGAGAATTCGTTTAATGGCCATCGAGTGCCTCGTATTCCTCGTCGCTGTCGATTGGATCGGGCTTCATGATCCAGCCCAGGGCAAACATCAACATAGCCATGACCAGATAAGCGAAGGAGAACTCGTAAATCGCTTGTTGGACAAAGGGGTCAATTTCCGTGCTGCCTGGTATCTCGCCAATGTTCCACGGCCAGAACATTTTGTCGCCCTGCCATGGCGAATGCATGATGCCGAACAGGCTGAGGATTCCGCCAACGGCAAAATACAGCGACGCACCAAAAAAGCGCCGGTCGACAATCTTGGCCATCGCCGACGCCCAGATCAGACTTGTGATAATGAAACCGCCCGCCAGCATGCGCAGTGACAGAATCGTCACTTCCTGATCAGGGCGCAGGGAGCTGTAGTCGACGAATTGGTCGAGGTAGATTATCACCAGTTTGGCCAGGGCCGGAAGACAGGCAATCGCTAACGCCATGTAGTGCCGCCGTGGCGTGGCATGAAAACTTTGGGCCGTGATCTCGACCCCAATGAATACGAGGATCGGCAGGACCGCTGCTTCGGGAATGACCTGGAACAGGAAACTGAAATAGCCCACAACGCCAGCCCCACCGACAAATGCAGCCGTCGCCAGCACGTAGGCCGCTCGCCCGCCCATAAATTTATAGGCCGGGTGCCCGATGTAAGGCGTCGTCTGGATGAC
>JBPCVB010000528.1:0-16760 GCA_051010855.1 Pirellulaceae bacterium
TGTGTCAGGTGCATAGCGGGGCATGACGGGTTCGGCTGGCACTAATGACTGAGCGTTCGATGCGTCGGGCATCGATTGGGGCGTCTGCCCAACGTATTCCGGTCGGCGATTGGTCGATTCAGTTGCAGGAGCCAAAGGTTGCGGCATACCGCGTGATGTCACGTCGCCATTACCGGGTATCGCAGGTGGCTGAGGCGGAATTATTTGTTGCGGCAGTTGGGGATCGGGAACCGGAGGCACCGCGTCTATGCCGGCTGCGTTTCCAGGAACACTACGAGGGACAGGTGGGGCCGATGAGGGCTCGAACGCTCGCATCGGTGCTGTGCTGCCGGGATTGCCCTGGTCAAATTGAATACCGTCACCGTTGTACTCGAGCGGAACATAGCTCGGGTACTCACCGGTCGGGTCGTGGTCCGGATAATAAGTGGCCGGCACCGTCTGCGACAGATTCTCCGGATCTAATTGACCGTAACCCACTGGGCCATAAATCTCGGCAACATCCGACAGGCACCAGTTCATCCGGTCCATTGTCGTGTGATTGCTGATTTCCTGCTGTTCCTCGTTGTCGATCAGGTACGGCGTGAGGATGATGATCAGTTCCTCTCGATCGTGATCGTCGGACTCAAAGGCGAACAGCGGCCCGATGACCGGCAAGTCAGACAGGATTGGTGTTCCCCGTTTAATGTTATTGACGCTGTCCTGAATCAAACCGGAAACCACAACCGTTTGTCCGGAGCGAGCCATGATCGTTGACTGGGCCTGAACAATCTCAATTCGCGGGCTCAGGATCACTTGTTCACCACTGGTAAACACGGGAATGCCTTCTGACAGCGGCCCCACCTGGGAACGTACGGCATCCACATTCATAATGATCATGCCGTCGGGGCTGACACGAGGCGTAATCTCCAGAATGGTGCCTACCGACACGTCGGCAACATTGGATGTAATACCACCGGAGGCGTTTTGCGACGCACCCTGAATCCTTGGCACCTGTTCGCCCACCTGAACTCGACCCTGCAGATTATCCAGCGTCGTGATTTCGGGCGTCGACAGCACACGCAATATGGACTTGTCTTCGAGGGCTCTCACCAAAACGTTAATCGACTCGTTGCCAGCGGTCAGTACCAGTCCGCCGTAACCAAGATCGGAGTTCTGGCGACCAATGCTCAAGTTGCTGAGTGCCTGGCCGGCAAAAAGCTCTCGTGTACCCAGCGCCAACGCATCTGAATTATTTCCGAGGCTGCCAATGCCCGTTTGGTTAAACGGGAATCCAACGTTTCCAATTCCACGGTCAAACAACAGAGAATCCTGAATACCGACCTCAACGCCGAATTCCGTTAGCTTGCCAAGCGAAACTGCGGCCAGCAGGACCTTGATCTTGACCATCGCCGGGCGACGGTCCAGGTCCTGAATCAGCCGTATCAATTCGTCGTAGTACGCCGGCGTGGCACTGATGATCAGGTTGTTGCCCACAAACTCCGGCACCACAATCACCTGGCGTCGCGCTGTCTCATACGGGTTCGATGACGTCGGGTCGTTAGCGAACACGTCGGCACGTTGCGTTAGCCAATCCGTAATAGCAATCGCCACGTCTTCGGCCGGAGCATTTCGCAAGCGGTAAATCGTGTTGATGCGATTGGTCAAATCCTCCTGGTCCAGGCGGTACAACAAGTCCTCGACCACCTGCAAATCGCCGGATGGTCCGGAAGCGATAATGCTGTTCGATCTGGTTTCCACACCGAATCGCAGATTGATCAGGCTCGCACCTTCTGATGCGGATGCCGTTTGCAAAGGCAATTGGCTGCCGGATTGTCCCGTTTGCGTGAACCCCTGTGTGGCCGTACCTTGACCAAAAATGGCCTGAAGCGTGGTCAGGATTTCGGTGGCGTCCCCGTTGACCATGGTGAACACCTTGATCAGGGTTTCAGCTTCCGGAATCCGGTCCAGTTGGTTAACCAGCTCGGCAATCAGGTCCATACTGTTGGGCGGACCCGTCACGATGATCTGGTTGCTGTTGTTGTCCGCCGAAATACGCACGTCGAACAGGATGCCCGACCGCGTCGTCTGCTGTCCACCTTCGATCGTCGTCAATTCCAGTGCCATTACCGGCTGTCTGGCAATCTGTCCCTGGGTACCAAACTGTGTTTGTGCCTGTTGGGCCTGCGTTGCCTGATCACCGGTAACGAACGGTTGAGGCGCACCTTCCAGCTGGCCATTAATGGCAGCTTGCAGCACCACCGCAAGATCTGCGGCAAGCGTGTTGCGAATCTGGAAAATCCGCACAACGTGCTTTGTTGCCGTTTCGGATACGTCCAGTTCGCTGATCAGTTGTTCTGCAGTCCGCAAGACGCCCGTGTTCCCCTTAACGATCAGGGTGTTGCTGCGGTAATCCGAAATGATGTGAATAGGTCCTTCGACAGTAGCAATCCAGTTATCGGGATCGACCTGATAGGACTCACCGGAGGTATTGCTGAAATAGCCGCGGAGGCGAATTGCCATATCCACGGCCGACATATGCTCGAGGCTGAAGACCCTGAAATCCATCTGGTCATCGGAATCAGGCGCCGCGACATCCAGTTTTTGAATTAGTTCCAGAACAATATCCTGCGCGCCGGGCTGCCCGACAACCAGCAACGAGTTGGGACTTTGACGCGCCGTGATGACCACTGGGCCATTGTTGGCTTGATACACCGACTGATAAATTTCGTCGACCATTTCTTTCATGGCATCGCTGTCGACGTTTTCCAGCAGCCGCAATTCCACTGCCGGCTGGGCCGTATCTGCTGTGGCAATAATATTCTCGATCACATCCCGAACCTTGCGCACGTCCTCGGGATCACCAAACAGGAAAATGGTGCCCAGTTCGTCCACAACGCGAATACGAACGGTCCCGCCAAGTCCTTCTTCCTGAGGTACCTCGACGATCTGCGGACGCTGCACCTGATCCTGTTGCAGCGGCATCGACCGTATCGAAGAAGCTAATCGCGATGGCGCGGCGGACTGCGTTGCGCCCGCCTGGGGAATTGACGGCATCGCCGTTTGGGATTCCGTAGTGGACTGTGATCCAGCGGCGCGGAAGGGAATTGCCGAAAGCGGATTCTGGCGTTCCTGAGCCTGAGTCAGGCCGCTGGCAAATCTTGCCGTGGCAACCAGTGGTGAGCGACGAATGGCTTCGACCAGACTTGTTGACGGATCCTCCATGATTCCCAGCAGATGAGCTGCATTGTGAATCGTGGCTGACTCGGCTTTGCGCATGCCTACCAGATGGATCGATCCCTCGTTGAAACCGACTGCGGTATCGATCAACTCGACGAGGCCGTTCCAGGCATCGCCCGCCTTGGCGCCGCCCTCGAATGTAACTGTGTTGTGATCCCGGTCAATGACCATTTGATTGCTGGATTGCAAATCACCCGGCAGGATGATGCGGACACGCGTGCCCTGCTCGTCTTCGGCACTGGCCTGCAATTGATCGCCCCACAGATCGACGATGCGATCCTCGAACTGTTGCCAGTTCACGTTGTTCAACCGCCGTGACATTTTCGTCAGTTGGGGCTGGTAGCTTGCCTGCTCGACACGCGCTGGTTCCTGGCCAGCGTTGCCACGCAGAGCATTGGAATCGACCTGTTGCGACCGGTGTTGCGACTGGACGCCGTATTGCAATGCATTGACCGTTGAGACCGTAGAGCTACCTGGGAATAGACCAAGCGAGCAAACTACGCCGGTTAACAAGCCAACACGACGGCCGAACACGTGCAAATCACATCTCATAGCAGTTTGGGTCTGTGAAAGATGGTTACGGGAATCTGTTCCTTGAGGAACCATTGCGGGTCGCCCGGCGCACGCCGAAATTGTACGCCGAACAGTCGGTAACATCGGCAAAACCGTTAATGTCGTTAGAGCAAAAATAACCGGAACGACTGGAATATCCGGCAATGCTTGCCAGATTCCGTAACTCTGGATAAGCAAGACCGAGTTTAACGCTGCGTGTTTGCCAGCACTGAAAATGCCCCGGGGCAATGGCTGCTTCTATATGCATCCTCGCGATCGACCACTCGGTAAAAGGCGAGTCAAATACGCAGTTGCTTGACACACAAAAGGCAAATCCATAGCCTAACTCTTTAGAGTTCTTCGCTTTACGATCGATTGCGAACACACCCCCCTTTGTACTTTTCAGGTAGTCAAAATGAGCTACGGACGACGAGGCAGTCGACTGCCAGGCCAATCAGATGATGACGGATCAAATAGCAGGATTCCGGAAAGGCCGTCGTCGGGCCGTTCTTCAGGTGGCAAACCCGCGGGCGGAGGGCGCGGCATTCCAAAGGCAAAAGGGGGCGGCGGAATCATGATGCTGCTGGTCATGGCCGCAGTCGCATTCTTTCTGTTTCGCGGCATGGGCGGCGGAATCATGGACCGCGAAGGTAATCCGCAACAAAAGCAACAACCAGCCGACAATAATGAGCCGTGGCGTGGCGAACGGCAAACACAACCACGTATCAATATTCCCGGTGTGGAAGACCAAAATGCTTCGGACGAAGTGCAGGCACGCGATGGCTGGTCAATGAAAGATGCCGATCAAAGCGATGCCAACGACAATCGACAATTCCAGTTTTCCAATCAGGAAGAACAGGCAGCCGAGACAGATGAGGTCAAAAAGGACGACTGGAGCATGAAGGACAGGGACGACGGTAAGCGTGATCAGCGTCGCGATCAGTAGCTTGTTAGCGCGGTACGGGTTGCGTCGAATCCGGGCGGTGGGACGTTTCCACGGTTGATTCGGTCTCAATAGACTGCTGAATCCGCTGCAAATCGTCGGCGCTCTCGAAGCTCAGCAATTCAACCGAGCCTTCTTCGTCCGTTTCGATGGACATGCCCGAGATCTTCCAGCCATTGGCCTCCTGACGCATAAGCCACGCCAATTGAATTGGCGGTCCCTCCGCACCCGGCTCGCTCAATAGACAATCGACCTGGGCCATTTGCTGATTGGCCGTCGCATAACGAGACGACAATACCTGAATATGGGATTCCGGCGTTCCTGGCGATTCAAGCTCGAGGTCGGCACGTGACGTCTCTAACTGGGCATCGCGCGTTAGTAACTGAAAGGCCGTAATCCGGTCGCCGATACGAAGCGCTTCCAAAAACACACGACATACGTCATCCGGGGTCGAATTGATCGTGAGTTGACTGGCAAGCGACGGCGCTGACGCAGGATCAATGGGAGCAGGAGTGATATCAGTCGTCGTGTCGGTCACTGCGACGACATTGGCCTGCTGTGGCGAACTGGAGCGGCCCTGTGCCTGCCCGACCTTGGCCGGTTGCCGGACGCCATCAGGTTCGTAGGCAACTTCCTTAGCCGATTGCTGACAACCCCCGATGACCACACAAGCCAAACCGGTTACCCAAAAGATATTTCTCACAGTCTCGATTCCCTTCCTCAACTGTGTATTTTTGCTCGATCGAATTGTGCCTTCACGGGGTGCGCAGGGTCAATAGCGATCGCCAGCCGCCAGGGCAAACGCTAGCGATTCAGATGCGATCCAATGTTGAGACGGTTCGTTCGTTGGAATGCTGGCCGGTGTTGCGAGTTTCGGCTGGTTCGAACAAAACCACGTGGACTTCCTCGTCAGCCACTGGTCGATGCTCGACGCCGCGTGGCACGATCACCATTTCGCCGGGACCGAGGGCGACGTGGCCATCGCGCAATTCGATACGCAAATGTCCTTTCACAACGAGGAACAATTCATCCTCGTGTTCGTGACTGTGCCAGACAAAATCACCCTTCAGCTTGGCCAGCCGCACTTGCTGGCCATTCAATTCGCCGGCGACCTTGGGGTCCCAATACGTATCGAAGGCAGCGAACTTGTCGCTCAAAACTATCTTTTCGAGATTTGCCACGCGGCTATTCCGTCTCAAGGCTCAACAGGAAACGGTGGAACAACTCCATGTTGGCATCGATTGTGGGTTTGCCGCCATAGAATTTGATGAAGTAATTGCCATCGTCGCCCGTTTCGATAATCGCGGCCAGCATTCGGTAGTTATCGCGCAGTGTCGGAGGTGCAGCGGGCCTGGGTCGATCGGCGAATGTGCCGGAGATGTCGACCATATGCACGGTCATTCCGGCAATTTCAGATTCCTCAATCGTTGCTGAATCGCTGCTGGAACTGCCGTCCGGCTGGGAGAACTGGCCCATCCAGCGATCGATATTGGCATCGATAGAACCACCCGCCGCCATAATGGTCAACCGACCATCCTTCTCACTCTCGTCTTCCTCGACTTTGGGAATGTTGAATTCAGCTTCAATCATGCTGAATTTGGGCTCAACCACTTCCCACGCTGCCGGGGCCTGCAGGATCATGGATCCACCAGCCAGTTTGACTTCGGTCGTATCCTGCGCTGATTCTTCATTAGCGGTTTCCTGGGCGGTAGCCAATCCTGCCATCATCCAGCCACTGCACAACACCACCCACATGACTTGTAGCTTGTTCCGGTTCATTTGCATTCCCGTCAAAGAAAGAGGTCGAGCGCCGAAATTGGGGAGCCGGCACCATACCGATCCCTTATTGATTTCCGACAACAACAAACAGCACGATCAGCAAGACAATGACCGCAATCGCTCCGGCGACCAATCCTGCCATTCCCCACATTGTACGACGGCGTCTGGCCTTTAACCATGCGGCACGAGCTCGACTGGTTGTCGAAGCGGGCTTTTCTGTATCGACGGCCGATACCGAATTGCCAGCGGATCCCAAAAGCGATTGAAAGCGTTCGCCAGCAACTTCCCAGTTCTCCCAACCCTCGCACCACACGTACGAGTCGCCGGTAACGCGCCCCTCATCGATCCATTGCTTCATTAACTCCGAGCTGGCAGGGCCGAATTGGCCACCGCTGGGCGGACGTACGTACCAGACGCCATCGACTGATTGTTCCAGGGGATCGGGGGGAGACTGGCCATCGGCCACGCGGCTCTCGACACCCACCGCCACCTTTTGTGATTCGGTCAGCACACTGGAAACACCGGACTGGTCGACCGGTGGCGGCTGCAACATGATGCTGGACGTTGTGACCGTTGAATCGGAGGCCGATTGCAGGTCGGGCGAAATGGGAGGTGGTGGCTCGACCTGCGACTGACGTTCAGCCTGCTTCTCCGTCCATTGTCTCAGTCTGGTGCGAAATTCAGCTTCGACCAGCTCCGAATCCGCAGGAACAAGAATTCGTTTGCTGCAGTTAGGGCATACACCTGGCTGGTTGGCAAGTTCCGACTTTACGTTGAGCGGTCGTTCACAAACCGGACAGTGAAACAGAATGCCCATAAGTGTGCCACAGCCATAGAAAGCAAGTCCCGTCGCGATACAACACCTCGCGCCCTTTCACCGGATTATAGAAGATCAACGGTGTTTGAAAAGTTTTTGATGCCGCGTGGGCGTGGCAAAACAGCTGTTTAACCCGTCGCCGCCTTTAATTTGCCAACAAACCCGGAAAGAGCCGCCGTCACGCGATCGATCTCTGGCAGATTCTGCTGGATCACCTCGATGACGGCAGAGCCTACGATCACGCCATACGCACCAGACGCCACTGCAGTACGCACATGCTCGGGCCGGCTGATTCCGAATCCCAGCAATGGTGGCGGCGCGTTCAAGTCCTTAAGACCTTGCAGCAACTGTTCGACGGGCATCCCTGCAGCCACATTCGTGCCAGTCACTCCTGCCCGGGATAGCAAATAGGTGTAACCATCACCCAACGACGCGACCTGCTCCAGTGCCGCCTGGTCGATGTTCGGCGGACACAATAGCACGGGGGCAACACCCACCTGTTTTGCCGCTTCGCAAAATGGAGCGACTTCGGCAATGGGTGCGTCAGCAACCAGTACGGAATCGATCTGGTGATCGCGACAGGCACGATAGAAATCGTCGATGCCCCAGGCGTGGACAAGATTCGCGTACACGAGCAGCCCGATTGGGATAGTCGCATTTTCTGTACGAAACCTGAGAACGACCTCGAAACAATCAGCCGGAGTGATTCCCGATTTCAGCGCCCGGTCCATCGCGCCCTGTATGACCGGCCCATCGGCCAATGGATCAGAAAAAGGAATGCCCAGCTCCAGCGCATCCGCGCCGGAATTGGCCAGCGTACGAATGATTTCCAGTGACGCTTCAGCATCCGGATCACCAATCACCGTAAATGGCACGAACGCTCCCTGGCCTTTTGTCTGCAAATCAGCAAAGCACTGTTCGTAACGATTCATGTCGGTTCGCTTCGCTGTTTCAGGTATGCATCCACAGTAAAGATATCCTTGTCGCCCCGGCCACTGAGATTGACCAGCAGGTTTTGAGGCCTGTCCGGTTCGGAGCGAGCCAGCTTCGTTGCCCAGGCCAGCGCGTGCGCTGTTTCGAGCGCGGGAATAATGCCTTCGCAACGAGCAAGCTCCTGAAATGCGTCGACAGCTTCATCATCAGTCACCGAAACATAGATTCCGCGTCCTGTACTCTTCAGCCAGGCATGTTGAGGGCCGACCGACGGGAAATCGAGCCCGGCGGAAATCGAATGCGATTCCTGAATCTGCCCCCATTGATCCTGCATCAGGTAACTCTTCATGCCGAAAAAGACGCCATCACGTCCCTCGCTCAGCGGGGCACCATGCTGCCCGGACGCAATGCCCATTCCAGCGGGCTCAACGCCAATCAACTCAACACCCTCATCGTCGATGAAATCAGCAAAAATACCGATCGCGTTGGAGCCTCCGCCAACGCAGGCCAGTACCTTGTCCGGCAACCGATTGGTTCTGTCCAGCATTTGCTGGCGGGCCTCGCGACCGATCATACGCTGGAATTCCCGGACCATTGTGGGGAAGGGGTGCGGTCCAGCCGCCGTACCCAGCAGGTAATGGGCGGTATCGTAGTTTGCCGTCCAGTCACGTAGTGCCTCGTTGCAGGCGTCTTTCAACGTCGAGCTGCCGCAAGTCACCGGGATCACGTCTGCACCCATCAATCGCATGCGAAACACATTCGGTGATTGTCGTTCGATATCCTTGGCACCCATGTACACACGCACTTTCAGGTTCAGCAATGCACCTGCCAAAGCCACCGCCACTCCGTGCTGGCCGGCACCCGTCTCCGCAATCAACTCGGACTTGCCCATGCGTTGCGTCAATAACGCCTGACCGAGCACCTGATTCGTCTTGTGTGCGCCTCCGTGCAACAGATCTTCCCGTTTCAAATAGATCTTCGTCGCTGTATCGGCCACCAGATTGCGGCACAAGGTCAATGGCGTCGGACGTCCGGCGTAGTCAGTTAACAACTCCGCGAACTCGGCCAGAAACTTCGAGTCGTTTTGCGCAGCAATAAATTCCGATTCCAGCTGGTCCAGCGCCGGGACGAGGATTTGGGGCACAAACTGGCCGCCATATTCTCCAAAATAAGGATCTAGTTTTGCCATACGTCGCCAGTCTGGACCTGGTAATTGCGAATTCTGCGAAACGCCTTTTTGATTTTTTCTGCCGACTTGATACCCGGCGCATCTTCGAGGCCCGAATTCATGTCGACGCCGTGACATCCCAGACGCAATGCATCGATGACATTGTCGGGCCCGATTCCGCCGGCCACAATAATCGATTGACGATGCCCGGCCGGCAAACGCGACCAGTCAAACGGCCGGCCGGTGCCGCCGCTCAGTCCCGCTTCCTGATTATCGACGACAAGGCGATCCGCACTGGCATCGAGGAATGAATCTGTGTGTTCGGTCAGTTGATCAACCGTCAGTGCTTTCCAGATTGCAACGCCCTCGCCAATCCGCCCACGCAAATCCCGGACATATTGCGGGGATTCGTCACCGTGCAACTGAACACCATCGAGATGCGCTGCGAGCACGGTTTTGGCAACTTCTTCCAGTGACTGATTCTGAAAGACACCGATCCGTTGCAGGCGACAGTCCTCGAAAATGCTGTCCACGTCGTCTATTGAAACTCTTCGCGGGGAGTCTTCGGCGAAGATCACGCCGCCGTATACCGCTCCCGCCTGATCGGCTGCCCTGGCATCCTCGTTTCGCGTCAATCCGCATACCTTGTGGTCGCCGAGTATCAGCGACTTGACGGCTCGCTCGAGGTCGGGTTCCTTCATCAATGAACTACCCACGAGAAACCCGTGAGCAACATCGTTCATCGAGCGTATTTGCTGGTTGGTATGGTAACCCGATTCGCTGATGACAAGCGTGCCTTCGGGCAAAGCGTCCGCCAGCTGACGCGTGGTGTCCAGATTGATGGACATGTCACGCAAGTTGCGATTGTTGATCCCGACGATCGGTGCCCCGAGCTTGATTGCACGCTGTTGTTCTTCGCGATTGGAGACTTCGGTGATTGCATCCATTTCCATCGATCGCGCCAATTCGAATAGCTGCCTCCAGGTGTCGTCGTCGAGGATGGCAAGGATCAACAGGATGGCATCAGCACCAAAGTGGCGTGCCTGATACACTTGGTAGGGATCGACAAAGAAGTCCTTGCACAGCAGAGGTTGCGAAACTCGCTGACGAACAATGTCCAGATTCTTCAACGACCCCTGAAAGTATTCCGATTCCGTCAGCACGGAAATGGCCGAGGCGTGGCGGCCGTAGACGTCAGCAATGTCAGCTAAATCAAAATTGTCACGGATCAAACCCTGGGACGGCGAAGCCTTCTTGCACTCGAGGATAAATGCCGGTCGAGGTGACTTGAGTGCACCGGCAAGATCACGATCCGATGGCTGCAGTGAATCCTGTATCGAGGAAAGAGACAGCGATTGCTTTTGTGACTCCAGCTGCTTGCGTCTGGATTCCACGATTTCCTCGAGAATCGTCTCCATGTTACGCTTGCTCCGCTACGAGTTTGCGGATCAATTCCCCAGGTGCGCTGCGTTGCAGTGATTCGATGGCGGTAGCGTAGTTCTGTTTAAGGTCATTGTGGCCAAAGAGTCTCAAGACCATAGCAACATTGACGGCGACGGCCGCATTCTCCGCGTCACTCCCCTGCCCTTCCAGCACAGCAATCGATCTTCGATGGCTTTCCGCCGTATCATTACAGGTCAATTGATCCAGTTGCCACTTTGGTGCGTCAAAGTCTGCGGGAGCGACCTCGTACTTGTCGATTTTGCCGTCCTGCAATTCCACAACCGACGTGGGACCGTGAATCGCGACTTCATCAACACCGCTACCGTGAACAACCAGCGCCGATTGGCATTGCAACATGGCCAGCACTTCAGCAATCTGGTCCAGCAAGCCGGGGTCAGCCACACCCAGTAACATCAGGGGCGGCCGGGCCGGATTAACCAGTGGCCCCAGCAAGTTGAAGATGGTCCGCATTTTCAATGCCTTGCGTACGTGGCCCGCGTGGCGCATTCCGGCGTGATACCGGGGCGCAAACAGGAAACACAATCCGCGAGTATCGACCTGCTGTCGTGCCGCTTCGGGATCGATATCAAAGTTGACGCCCACCGCTTCAAGCAGATCAAAGGAGCCGGATGCGCTGGAGATCGACCGGTTGCCGTGTTTGACAATCCTGGCACCGCAAGTAGCCGCGGTGATCGCGGCAATGGTCGACAGGTTAATTGTGTTGTGTCCGTCGCCGCCGGTCCCGACAACGTCCGCGAACGGATAATCTGGTGAAGGAAATGGTGTGGCAGATGCCAGCAAGGCCGAGGCTGCTCCGGCCAATTCGTCTGCAGTTTGCCCACGCATTTTGATCGTGGACACCGCGGCGGATAGCCAGACTTCATCCATCTGGCCATTAACGACCGCTGAAAAGAACTGATGCGATTGGTCAGCGGTCAAACTTTGGCCAGCCACCAGCTGGTGCACCAGCAGCAATATTTGGTCGGTGTCTGTTTCGGCTTGTGTCATCTAATCGTTTGCCCGTGCCCAGGCCAGCGTATTCTCAAGCAAAGTAATTCCTTGTGGCGTCAACACGGATTCAGGGTGAAACTGGAATCCCACGACCCGATCAGCCTCATTCAACACCGCCATGATTGTATCGTCCATCCGTGCGACGACTTCCAGTTCGCCAGGGATTTCGGTTCCCGCGAGAGAATGATACCGGGCGACCTGCAGCGGACACGGTAATCCCTGAAACATGGCTGACCCGGCATGTTCGATTAACGATGCCTTGCCGTGAAATACCTCGTTGGCGTTGCCGACCTTGCCTCCATAGGCCTCGATGATTGCCTGGTGCCCCAGACAGATTCCGATGATCGGTATTTTGCCACGGTAATGGCAGATCAATTCCGGCATGCAACCTGCGTCTTTGGGATGACCGGGTCCCGGCGAAAAGACCAGCACCGCGTCGGGACTTTCCTGCAAACTCTGCCCTACAACTTCCGGAGTCACCTGGTTGCGAAAGATCGTCACGCGATTGCCACTGGCGCGAAACTGATCAACCAGGTTGTAAGTAAAGGAATCGAAGTTATCAATCAACACGATATGGGCGGACACTACGCGGACCCTCCTGAATTCAGGTGGGCTCCAGCCAGTGCGTTAATAACCGCAGCGGCCTTGGTACGAGTTTCATCGGCTTCCTTTTGGGGCACGGAGTCATAAACGATTCCGGCGCCCGCCTGCACCTGAGCCTGCCCACCCGTCACCAGTGCCGAGCGAATGACGATGCACGTTTCCATATCACCGCTGCCCAGAAAGTATCCGATGCCCCCTCCATAGAAATCACGCCGCTTGCCTTCGAGTTGTCGGATCAGTTGCATGGCTCGCACCTTGGGCGCACCAGTCAGGGTGCCCATGTTCATGCAAGCCTGATAGGCATGCAGACCATCCAGGCCTTCGCGAAGCTGACCAATAACGCGAGAAACAAGATGCATCACATGACTGTACCGATCAACTTTCAGCAATTGAGCAATGTGTCGCGTCCCGGCTTCACAGATCCTCGCAAGATCGTTGCGGGCCAGGTCGACCAGCATCAGGTGCTCGGCCATCTCCTTGGTGTCGGTTCTCAATTCCAGTTCGATGCGGCCATCCAGATCCGCATTGATCGAGCCGTCTTCGTGCTTACCACGAACGCGTGTTCCGGCGATCGGACACACCTCGACGGCACGCGTGGCCGCCGTGAACTTGACCGCCATTTCGGGAGAGGCACCAAACAGCGCAAATTGCTCGTCCTGCATGTAGAACATGTAAGGGCTGGGGTTTAGCAGCCGTAACTGGCGATAGGCCCGCAACGGATCTGAACACGGCATACTGAATGAACGCGAAGGAACAATCTGAAAAACTTCACCGGCATAAATGCGAGCCTTCAGCTCCTCCACGATCGCACAAAATTCTTCGTCCGATTTATCAGCCGTCGCTTCGTCGGAGACAGGGGCTGCCGGGGGCAAGTCAATCAAGCTGAGGTGTTCGCAGGCCCCGGCCGTTGCAGCGAGTTGCTCCTCGAAATCTTCGCGCTCGGACTGATCAACCGCGTCATAAAAAAAACTTCCGATCAACTGGCCGGAGTTCTGATTGTGGTCGAGTCTGATCAACTGCTCAGCGACATACATCACGTAATTGGGACATGATCCCTGTCGGGCAATCCTGGGCAAGGGTTCGAAGCACTCGACAAGGTCGTACCCGAATAGTCCGCCAACAAATAATGCTTCATGAATCGTCGAGTTGACTTGAACCACGTCGATTAATTTGCGCAGCGGAGTGAATACAGAGTCAGCCAGCAAACGCCGGTCCTCATCGAGGTCCGGATCCGGCATGCTGTATTCGACCGTGAAGGAATTGGCACGGCCGTCGTAGTCGGTATGCAGTTGGCGAGCGAGGTGTCCCAGTATTCGCTGACCATTGGACGATAAAGCTGTGACCGTTACGTGCTGCCCTTCACATTCGATTCGCAGCGCTGCCGAGACGAGCAAAAAACTCTGCAAATGCCGCTTGCTATCGATCTCAGCGGATTCCAGCAGCAACTGATTGGTCTTCCCCCGCGAAAGATGGTGAAACAGCAACACAGGGTCTCGCCACGCAATCGGGCGGGTGACAGATTCAAGCTGTAGGGTGGCAGGCATGCGTGACGAAGGCTGAACCGGGCACGTGGTTGTCTTTGGAATACTGTCAGCGCAGAATTCTAGACGCAAAACCGTTTTCATACACCTGGAGGCGATGGACATGACGGCCTTGTTTCAAGTCGATGCTTTTACGGAACAGCCCTTTGCAGGAAATCCGGCTGCGGTTTGTTTGCTAAAGGATCCCGCCGATGCCGCGTGGATGCAAAACGTTGCGGCCGAAATGAACCTGGCAGAGACTGCTTTTGTTTGTCCCGAGGGAGATCACTGGCGACTGCGTTGGTTCACTCCGATGCTGGAAGTCGACTTGTGCGGACACGCGACGCTGGCCACTTCCCATGTGTTGTGGGAAAATGACCTCGTCGCTGCCGATGCCCCCTGTGTGTTTCAATCCAACAGCGGCGAATTGCGCGCGCAACGCGACAACGGGCGAATTCAACTGGATTTTCCGGCTGCTCCTGCGGAACCAGTTGAAGCACCGGCCGGCATGGTCGAGGCACTCGGTGTTCCTGTCATGTTTGTTGGCAAGTCGCCTTTCGATTTCCTGGCCGAAGTTGACTCGGCGGCAGTCGTGCGCAGTCTGGACCCCGATATGAGAGGCCTTTTGGGCCTGGGATCGCGCGGCGTGATTGTGACCGCCCGCGACGAGTCAGGCGAATTCGATTTCATCTCGCGGTTTTTTGGTCCCGGCGTGGGCATCGACGAAGACCCGGTGACCGGTTCCGCCCATTGCACTCTCGGCCCTTACTGGTCCGCCAAGCTTGGTAAAACCAGTTTCAACGCCTGGCAGGCATCACCCCGAGGCGGTGGAATGAGAGTTACTGTCGATGGCGATCGCATCAAACTGCTCGGCAACGCCATTACGGTGCTGCGTGGCGAGCTCTGCTGCTAGAATTGGCCAGCGACACTATCGGTTACTCGACAAACAATCGATCATCTTCCTGGCGACATCGACGTTGCATACGTTAGCCAGAGCTTTCCAGCCCGGGATGCCGTTGATTTCGAGTACCTTGCGCTGATTGTGTTTATCGCGAATCAAGTCAACGCCTGCGATCAATGCACTGACGCTGCGCGCCGCTCGCAAAGCCAGAGCAGCCTCGTCATCATCCGGTTGATATGGTTCGCACACGGCACCGCGCGAAGCATTGGTGCGCCAGTCAGCATCATTGCGTCGCCGCATTCCCAGTACATCCTCACCAATGACCAGCAATCGCACGTCCTCGTTCCCGTGCTCAATAAAACGCTGCAAATAGACGACGCCGCGCAAGATAACGATGGTGCGGCAAGCCCGTAAGGCCAGGTCCGGGTCCGAGACTCGCACCATGCCGCGACCTTCACCTCCAAACAATGGCTTGATGACAACGTCGCCACCGAGTTCATCATATGCGGTCATCGCCTGGTCCACGGTTTGACATACTGCCGTAGCTGGAACTGGCAGGCCGGCTGACTGCATCATTGCCAAAGACAAGTACTTATCGATGCAGGCCTCCAGGGATTTGGGCGAGTTGACGATGGTCGTGCCCGACGTTTGCCAGCGAGCAAGTGCATCCATGGCGAAAATGACTTGCTCCAGCGATCCAGTGGGCATCCCGCGCACGAGCACCAGTTCGAAATCGTCGCCCTGAACTCCTGCCGTTTCAACATCGCCCAGGTTAGCCCGAACTTCACTCCACGGGACCAATGTCATCTGATGATCACTGCCAGCGGCGCGTACAAGATCTTCAAAGTGCCAATTTGGGTGATTGCCGAGCACCGCGATGTTCATCTGGCAAATCCGGTTCGGTCGCTGAGACAGCTCGCCGCCCTGGGCATTCCTGTGTTGCTGGCCGGGTCACTTTTTGATAATAGTTCCGCAGGACCAACAAAAATGCATGCACGGAGGCGATGCGATGTTTGACAGTCAAATTTGCTCACTGGCGTCGATCACCTTCCTGGTGCAATTCCTTGGATTGGCAATCGTTGTCATCTACCGTTTGAGTGAGTCCGGGAGATTAAATCACGCTGGGCTGTTGTTTGGAATGACCTTGATGGCCATTTCCACGATTTGCTGTCTGATGCTGGACGCTTCCTGTGGCATGACC
The DNA here is from genome assembly GCA_051010855.1 of Pirellulaceae bacterium. Classification (GTDB taxonomy): domain Bacteria; phylum Planctomycetota; class Planctomycetia; order Pirellulales; family Pirellulaceae; genus CAJQPP01. Next base: position 16,088 of record JBPCVB010000528.1, read on the forward strand.
CAGGGCGTGACCTTGGTATTCGTGGCCGTGTGCACAACGATTCAAACAAAATCAGGCGAAGCGTCTCCATTCTGACCGTTGCCAAAATGCGTTGGCCGCGCGAATTGGGCAGCTGAACTGCGCTAAAGTTCGCCTGCCCGGAAAACTCAATCAAAGCGGCTAGCGATTGATGCTTGCTGACATAATCGCCAGGAAGGGATTTTCCGCGAAGATTGGTAAAATCCAAAAAAACCTGACTGCTTCCGGCGGGCAGCGTCCGAAAACAATAACCGGGTTCGATTTCCTGATCGGCCTGGGGGGAATTTGAGTTTTGGCGAACCGCCATCTGCTCTGCATTTGCGCAGAAGCGTCTTAATCTTTCCGGGCTCGATTACCGAGTCATCTGCCCAACGCACCTGCCTGGCAAAACCCGCCTTTGCAGGTCAAGACAACACCAGAACAAGTTAACCGGCCGGGGCGCCCAGTCTCGTAATTGACCCAGCGATTGGGGTTCGCAACGGGCCGGTGTTGGTCAACGCAAATTTTCTCAGGAGGGGAACAAATGCGACGTTTATTGCTGGGGTTGGTTGTTGCCGTAGCAACGCTGGTCCCGAACCTCGCAACCGCAAACGATCAAGCGATCGCGCGGCACATTATGTCAAGGCTGCAACTGGAACAGCAGCGTGGCGCCTTG
>JBPCVB010000529.1:0-11239 GCA_051010855.1 Pirellulaceae bacterium
GGATCAGGTCGTCGCCAATCCTCAACTTTTGCGCGATCTCGATCTGTCGATCGACGAATCGGTGGACAAACTGGATTACCCGATCACCGCAGAAATGCTGGACCGTGTGACTGCGCTGGTCGTGGCCGAGCCCGAGTCGATTTCCAGTCGCATGCTCGACGTGGAAAACAGTCTGACAGGCGATGTCAGACTAAAACTGATTTTCGATGTTGATTCCCAGGCGGACCAATTCAGGGACTTTTCCGAAATCGATGACGTCAAATTGTGGCACACACCGTTTTCCACCCAGATGTTTCGGGAAATAGTGGAACAGGCCAGGATCACGGCAACCTACGACCAGGACATTCGCTCCCGAATCCGCCCATTGGTGTCAGAAGAAGAATATATCGACAGATTTGTCATGTTGCGCACCGCTCGCAACACATTCCTGCGGGGAATTTATCAGAGTGACCGCAATCGCAAGATTCGCAGCGCGTTCTCGTACTACTACGGATTCATGTATACGGACCAGCAGATTCGTGAGCTCGATGAGGACAAAACCCTGCAAATGAGTCTGGGTATTCTTAAGGACGTCGACCAGGACTTTAATGATTGGCGCATGCAACTCGAGGGAATGAAAGCCAGCATGGGTCGCGTGCGGGCCGATGCCTCGTTCTACATGGGTATGTCGCATTACGAAAACGGCTACCCCGATTCATCGCTCAAATGGCTGGAGCGCGTCGGCGATTTCGATGACGACGGTCGTTGGGCTGAACACACGCCGTACCACGAGGGGCGGGCTTATGAAGCGTCCGGCGAATACGACGACGCCGCAGTGTCCTACGGCCAGGATCAATCGGCACAGCGTCATGGATCGCTAATCCGCAAACGCTGGATGGAACAGCTGAAAAGGGACGCAGCCACGGGCTCGTAGGCAGACCAGGAAACAGTTTTTTTTGAAGCAGGCAACGTGCCCCGAAAATACCTGTTGCCGATTTTCTTGTTTGCCCTGATTGCATTTTCAGGCGATGCGGTCGAAGCTCAGTTTGGAATCCATCATGTTTGCCTGGAAGCCAAAGTGGCACAGTCCGATTCCGTTTACGTCGGAGCTATTTCGTCTTATCAACGAAAAGAATTGCCCGGCCAAACACCTGGCAACGCTCGACTCGAATACACGTTCGTCGTTTCAATTGGCGACACGCTCAAGGGCGATGCACGAGAAGAAATTACGCTGGTTTTTCATACTTACCCGGATGACGAACGCATGAAGGCCTGGCACGAGGCTGAAACGGCGTTTCTCTGGTTTGTGCGGGCCAGAACCGATCAGGATCAAGACCCGACTGACCCGTTATGGGGCCTGATCCGGCTGGATGACCCCGTCGAGGACGAGAACGGGTATGGTGGCGATCCCGGTTGGACTTTTTGTCGCCTGATGACCACCACTCAGGTGATCACAATGGAGCTGCAAACACTCACGGATCGCGATGAGATCCTGAATTGTGTCAGGGAGTTTGCGGCCGGGGCACCAGACTCGATACGCATGCATGGCATGGAAACCTCTCCAGTCATTGGTGGCGGTGACGCTTGCAGTATCACCATTCCAATCGTCCCGGAACTGGAGGATATGGCCAAACGGCTAATCAACTCGCCGGAGGAGTTTCTCCCCAATCAGGATCATCACAAATCGACCCTCTACAAGCTTCGAGAAAGTGGAATTGTCGCGCTGCGACATTTTGAAACTATGGAAAACATCTCATTGCTGGAATCATTACTCGATGATCCCTACTTTGTGACCATGCATTCGGGGGACGAAGCTCCGTGGAAACGGTATGTCCTTCGCTACGCGGCAGCCGAAGTGCTGAAGGGCTGGAATTTGAAAATAGACGATTCCGTCGTCCTTGAGGAAAAAGACTAGCGGCGAGTCAGCGCAAAACGGTTTCTCAGAAGTTCATGGGTTCCCGTCCAAAATACCCGGCGATGATGCCGAATCAAACTACGATCCGTCTGAATGTTGTGGTCCGAATTCGGCCCGGTACCGAACGGTCATACCGGCTGTCCTGGCCGGCAATTCGAAATCGAGTGTTTTGATGAACAACAGTTCCTGTGGGGCACCGTCAAACCCGTGCTCAATTCCGAACTGGCTGGCAGGCTCGAATCCGAATCGGCGGTAATAGTCCGGGTGACCCAGTACAACCACGAACGGACAACCCTGTGACGCCAGCTCCGCAATTCCAGCGTCGATCAATCGTGTCCCGATGCCACTACGCTGTCGATCACTCGCGATGGAAACAGGTGCCAGCCCCATTCCCCAATGTTGTGTCTCGCCGGTTTGCAGCACAACGGGCGTGAACAGGACATGCCCAACGATCCGTTCACTATCAACGGCAACCAAAGAAATCCGGTCGTTGCAATTGTCGCGGAGCTGTCTCACCAATTCGGCTTCGCCCTGGTGGCCGAATTCGGAATTCGCAAAAGCGTCAATGATGACTAATTCGATGCCATCGACATCCCGGGACTCTTCTGCTCGCACCGTGATCATCGCGCGTCCAGTGGCAGGAGCGAATTCGAAATCCACTACCCAACTGATTGGTTGGCATTTGCGGATTATCGCATCATCGGTCCATGAGCCTGGGACCGGGCGTCGCTGATTGACAAATGCGCCTCATCATCATGGTCGCACAATTCAATGTCGCCTGCTCCACTGACATTTTGAACAACGTGTGGCGGTGATCCGTAGCAGGTTACGTCGCCTGCCCCCGAGACATTGGCGTTGAGCGAATCCAGCGCGAAGACCTCGGCATCTCCTGCACCCGAAATCGTGACCTCGGCAACGTGGGCTACCAGTTCTTTCATGTCGGCATCGCCCGCTCCACTGATTCGGGTCGACAGATGTTGCACATAACCGGTAGCGGACATCGTTCCCGCGCCGCTTATCGACATGTCGAGATGCTCACCGGATGCATTGTGTACATGAACGTCCCCGGCTCCACTGACCTTGGCCACAGTCAATTGGGGAACGCCTACGTTGACGTTTAATCCGGTCCGGGGACGGATGGGTCCAAGCGGCCGGATGGTCAATCGACCGTCCTCAACCACTGTTTCTACATGCACCAGCAAGTTGTCATCGGTCGTGACTTCGACTGATGGTGCCTGGCCCACATAGACATTGACGGTTCCGAAACCGGAAAGTGCCACTTCGTCAAAATGTGAAACAGGGCGGAATTCGGATTGGTGAACTCCGGAACCACGCATCCCTGGATGTAAAACACCGCAACCGGAACACGTCATCAAGAGTATCATGCCTGCAATCATTGCCTTCATCGCGCACCTCACATCTATCCGCCAAAGAAACAGGACCAGGTCCTAATCTGATTGGTCGGCAAATAGCACGTAGCAATGCCACGAATAAATACACATTGCCTGGTGACAGCACAAATCGGGTCACCGTCTGCTAGCCAGCTTGCGCCGTTTAACGGTCACTCAGCAAGCTGCAGTCGCAAGATCGTTTGATTGGTCGGTTCATGCAGTTTTTTTTCGACTTGGAGAAATCCATATCGATCGTAAAACTTCCGACCTACCGAGTTCTTTTCAAAGACCTCTACGTCCAGCGGACCGTCGCGCAATTCCCGCGCCTTGTCCATGAGGGCTCGTCCAAACCCTTTGCCAATATGGTCGGCGTGCACGAACAGCCCTCCGACTTCGTTTCCGACAAGTGCGATGAACCCGGCAACCTGGCCCTGGTGTTCATAGACCCAGGTCTCCGCGTTGGGCATATAGATTTCCTGTATGTTTTTGCGTTCTTGCTGATTGAACTCGCTGGACAGAAAGGGGTGAGCCAGCGCGGATGCGCTCTCCCAGGCCGACAACAGGTCTTGCAAGTCGTCGGTCTGATATTCGCGGATGACGTCCGTCGGATGACGCATTGATGGTGACCGGGCTATTTGGCGCGAGGCCGGTCTTTCCAGGGGAATGGCTGTTTGGTCAGCATTTCATATGCCTCGATATACTTGCGTCGCGTGTTGTCGACGATGTCATCGGGCAGGGCAGGGGGAGGGCTGTTTTTGTCCCAATTGGTAGTCTCGAGGTATTCGCGAACAAATTGCTTGTCGAATGACGGCTGGTTGCGGCCCGGTTCGTACTGGTCGGCAGGCCAGTAGCGGGAACTGTCGGGCGTGAGCACTTCGTCAATCAGGATCAGTTCGCCATCGTGCCACCCCCATTCAAATTTGGTGTCGGCGAGGATCAAACCCTGTTCGCTTGCGTAATCCCGGGCGCGCGTGTAGATATCGATGCTGCGATCGCGCAAGGTCGTCGCCACGTCCTTGCCTACGACTTCGACCATTTGATCAAACGAGATATTTTCATCGTGGCCACTTTCGGCCTTGGTCGCCGGTGTAAACAAGGGCTCGCCGAACTTCGCACAATTGGGCAAGGCTTCCGGCAATGCGATTCCGCACACTGCGCCGGTGCGCTGGTAGTCTTTCCATCCCGAACCGACCAGATAGCCGCGGACAACGCATTCGATGGGGACAACTTCGCACTTTTTTACGACCATGCTGCGTCCGTCCAGCCAGTCCGCATCGAGTCCTTGTGGCAAGTCCAGAGACCGAACATCGGTCGAAACCAGGTGATTGGAAACCGACAGAAAATCGAACCAAAATTTGCTAATCAGGTTCAGCACCCGACCCTTATCGGGGATATCGGTAGGTAATACCCAATCAAATGCGCTAATTCGATCAGTGGCCACCATCAAAAAGTGCTTCCCCAGATCGTAAACATCGCGGACTTTGCCCTGTCGAACGAGTGTGCTGGTCATCGAAATATCCAATCCTTTGACAAGTGGTGCGGGTAACCGCAAACTGGTTGTGATGGTTCGCCTGTCGAAAAACGCGGCCGCGGGACGCTGCGTTGTTTCTCGAGCGAAGTTTATGTTACAAAACCGCTTGGGAAAAGTGGTCAAACGCATTCCGCTTTGCCGGCAGTGTAGATTGGCAATGCACTGATTCGCCGTTGTGTTGAAAGTTGAGTCGGGTATGGGCCAGTATCATTTTGCGATTCCAGACAGCGAACGGTTCGCCGAGGAATCCATGATCGCCGCCCAGATCGTAGGACTGGAAGGAATTCCCTGGCCCTGCAAGACAAATCGGGATGGCCAGCAACTCAACGTGTTCCGTAATACAGATGTGTCCGGGCGTCTGCTGGTGCCAGTTCGTACAACCGGGTTCGGCGAAATCGCCCTGACCACCGGTACGCTGCCGGAAGTGAACGAAGCTTACCTGCTGGACGTGGAATTGGCCCGCGGCACGCTCAGTCGATTGCGAAATCAGGTATCGATTTGGCAAGAGGGCGGTTTGGACATCGACGAGGACTTCCAGAACCGGCTCGACGAGCTGGTAGAGAAATTTGGAGGTTGCCTGTTTCCCTCTGCTGTAACGCCTGCCGAACGGACTGATCGCTGTATCGAGGTCATCGATGATGCGGTGGCCCTGATGTTTGAAATTACGCAGGAATTCAGCCGTCAAATCGCTGAGATTCACGGCGCGCGTTCCAGCCATGTGCCAGTCATTGCAGGGACCGTTTGTGATGGACAACTGACCGACCAGGAATCGGAAAGCTGCCAGTCTGAAATGGTCATCCAAAAGATGGTTCAGCCGCAGGCCAGCGACAACGGGGACACCTCTCTTGACTTCCAGCATACCGATGCACTGATTGACTGGATTGCCGATGCCGCGGAAAAGTCGATACGGATCGCTGGACCCATCCTGCAGTTCGACAACACCAGCCTGCCGGACTGGATGACCGAAACCGAGCGGTTTGAGGAGCGTCTGGACCGCGCAAAGCAACTTTGTCGGAACTTTGGCAACCTGTACCAAAAGCGCATCAAGATCCTGCATGTGACTTCAGGGATCAGTGGCGTCGGCCATGAGCATTTCAATTATCCTCAGCAACTCCAAATGACGCTGGAAATGCTTGAGGTACTCGATCAGTTGATGCCCAACACGTCCATGATGGTGAGTTTTGACCAGCCCTGGGGTGAGCGGTTGTCGATGTCTCCTGGTGGTGTACAGGCGATGGAAATAGCTGACGCGTTATTGCGGTACGGTGCGCGCCTTTCGGCAATCGGCCTGGAGTTCAATCTGGATTACTGGCCGCAGGGAACGCTAATGCGAGATCCATTGCAGTGGGTAGATATGGTGGACCGCTGGTCACAATTTGGATTGCCTCTGGCGATCTATCTGACCTTGCCTACCGGCGAATCAAGCGACAATGGCCAATCACGTTTTACCCAGACCATTCGCCATAGCACCGATGAATCGGGCTACCGCGAATATCTGTCCACGATTTTTCGACTTTTGGCGCGACGTCCGTCAGTCAACGTTGTCGCCTGGCGACGAATGGTCGACTCCGACAACCAGCGTTTCCCGCTTTCTGGACTGGTTGATAGCGCGGGTCAAGTGAAACCGGTATCCCAGTGGTTCTGTGATTTGCTTGCCGGCGTGAAACTTGAAACCAGCAACGGGCCGTCATAAGACTGGCGGGGATCGACCAGCCTATCTTCGTGCCAGGCAAACGAAACAGACGTCGTCGTCCTGTTTTGCGCCTGCCAGATGCTGTCTCAGACTGGTTACCAGTGCCGATCCGAAGGCACCGGGCGTTTCCCATTTTTGCTCGCCCATCAGATCGATTACCCGCTGGTTGCCAAACAGCTCTCCATCCGGATTCTGGGCTTCGTTGATACCATCGGTATACAGAGCCAGCATTTCGCCGGTATTCAACTCGATGGTGAATTCTTCGTAGTCGGTATCCTCAAGGATTCCAACCGGGAGACCGGACTGATCCGAACTGAGCGCATCTGCCGAACCGTCAGCACGGAGAATCACCGGTGGCATGTGACCAGCGTTGACGATGGTGACCGTATTGCTGTTGAGGTCCAGCATCAGCAGGATGATGGTCACGAATCGATCCAGCTGCAGGTCGCTGATCGCCCGATTGAGCTGGGCCATGGATTCCTGCGCTGTTTCCAAACTGGCCAGTGCAAAACGCGCTTCGGCCGACACTTTGGCCATCAACAGTGCGGCCGCAACTCCGTGACCCACGACATCACCGACAAGGATCGCCAGGCGATTGCCCTTCAGTTGAATGTAATCGTAATAGTCGCCGCCGACACGTTCGGCCGGTTGATAGTAGTCGTAAAGATCATACGCCTCGACATCAGGAGCACGCATGGGCAGCAGCCCGCGCTGGATTTGCTGGGCCAGCTCGAGGTCGCGAATCAGCTCAGCCTGCACCAGTTCTTCCCGGTGACGGTTGGCTTTTTCGATCGCCGTCGAGGCCTGCAGGGCAACGGCAGCCAGAATATCAAGGTCTTCATTCTGGAATCCGACGGAGTTGCTCATGGAATCCAGTTGAATGACGCCGACGGATCGGCCGTCAGAATCAAACAACGGGGCACACATCATCGACCGGATGCGAAAATCGGAAATGCTCTGGCTCAGGTCAAACCGTTCGTCAGCGGCCGCATCGGTTGAGATGATGGCCTGTTTGTTATCAACCACATGCCGGACGATCGTGCGGCTAATGCGAATGGTCGCCTCATCGTCTTCACGCCGCAACTTCATCGCCAGTGGCTTCAGGTTGCCGCTTTCGTCAGACATGACAATGAAGCCACGGTCCGCCTGTTGAAACAATCCGAACAGACACTCCAGCACTCGCGGCAAAACCGTATCCAGTGCGATGGTTTTACCCAGTGCCTGGGTAATCTCCATCAACGCCTCCAGCTTGGCCTCAGGACTTGCCACCATTTTGGCGTGTCCGTGGTGGCTGGAGATGTCCATCTTGGACCGAATGGACGAAAGTTCACTGCCGTCGTCGGCTTCCAAAAGGATGGAACTGCCAAAATCCGATTGAGTGTTTTCAATAGTAGCCCGTTGCGGCGCCACACTTACCGACTCGTCCTGATAAAACGTGAACAAGGCATCGCAAATGCGAATTTGGTCACCACTGAGCAGTCGCGTCGACTGCTGAATCATGCGTCGATTCAGAAATGTGCCGTTGCGGCTTTTCAGGTCCTCTATCAGATATTTGCCATTTTGCTGGACGACCTGCGCGTGCTTGCGGCTGACTGACGGGTCGTCGATTACGATGCCACAATCGGGATGACGCCCGATAGTGACCACATCGTCATTCAGGTTGATTCGCTGATCAACGCCGTCTTCGTTTTGAGACAACAGAAATGGCATGAATACAGTGGGGGACCGGGAACAGTCGAGTGATGGAACGGAAAGTCGCGGCGCCGACTTCCTGATTCTAGCTTGAGACAAATTGTTGGGTCAACGTTCAGACGTGATAAACGGTTTAACGCCGGGTATTCCAGGTCATACGAATGCACTCAACGCCAGGGCCAGGCGCTGCCTGGCAATGCATGGCGGCCAAAAGCGGCAGTAATCCAGGTGAAACCGGACGCTTGCCAGTCAGAATTTGAATGGGTAATTTAGCGTTCTCGCAGGAGATTGATTGAACGGCCAGTTCGGCCCCGCCAGAAAGGAATTCACAGCATGCCGTTTGGAACCAACCGAACCCGCAAGGGGCTATTCATCACGATTGACGCCAACATTGGTGCCGGCAAAACCAACGCCTGTCATGCCATCGCGTCAGCCGCAACTGCCACCGGATTCCCTGCCCGTGTGCTGGAAGAACCGACGCATCACCCCAAATTCAATCATTTCCTCGAACGTTACTACGAGGATCTGAGGACTGGAAACAATACGGGTGGCGGATTCGCCATGCAAATGTTCATGCTGTGTCAACGATATGAACAGCATCGACTGGCAGTTGAGACAGCGTGGGGTGACCAGGGCCAGATCATTGTGCAGGATCGACCAATTTACGGTGACACCGTTTTTGCGACGACGGCCATGGAACGAGGTTTCATGACCCCCGAAGAATACCATTTGTATGTCGATGTTTATCGCAATATGAGTCGCGATGTGATGCCACCGGACATCTTTGTGTTTCTGGACGTATCGCCCGAAGAGTGCTACGAACGAATGGCCTCCCGTGGTCGCAGTCAGGAAGTTGGTGTGCCGCTGGATTACCTTGAGCAACTGTACGACAACTATCAAAAATTAATTGGTGAGATGCGTCGACGTGGCGTCCGTGTGTTGTCGATTGATTGGCGCGAGTTTGGTCCTCCCGTGGAAATCTGGAAAAACATTCAGGAAATGGTCGGCTCGGACGACTCGTGGTACGAAAACCTTTCGTTTTCGCTGACCAAGGCCCCTGGCGTGCCGATCATGCCCGGCGACCAGCCCTGATTTTAACTCTCCGCGATTCGCATCCGCGCGCTTGCGTGGCATTGTTGACGGCGTTAGCCTTGTGACTGATTCCGATTTCGTCCGTCATGAAAGGCCCGCCAGTGTTCGCAATCCGTTCGCCGAAATGGTTCGCCAGTTGTTTGCTTCTCTTTGTTTGCGCGCTGTACTGCATGCCCGCCACTGCCCAGGACTCCGACGCTCCCCTGTTCTCAATCAGTGTCGGTGCCGGATTGGCCGACGAACCGCTGGATGGCCGACTGTTGTTGATGCTGTCCACCGACGCGGACAACGAACCCCGATTCCAGATATCGGACCGATTCGACTCGCAGCAGATTTTTGGCGTCGATGTTGAAGACTGGTCCGCCGACGAGTCGCGTCAGTTCGACCAACGTGTGTTCGGCTTTCCAGCGCGTTCACTGGCAAACGTGCCGGCCGGCAAATACCGGGTGCAGGCGCTGCTGCACAAATACGAGACGTTTGATCGCTCCGACGGACACACCGTCAAGTTGCCCATGGATCGCGGCGAGGGCCAACAATGGAACCGTGCTCCCGGAAACCTGTATTCGACTCCGGTGGAAGTGGATTTTGACCCCGCGGCGACTGAGCCGATCCAAATTACCCTGGATCAGGTTATCCCGGCGATTGAGCCACCGGCTGATACCGAATACATCAAGCACATTCGAATTCAAAGCAAACTGCTTTCCGATTTCTGGGGACGACCCATGCATCTGGGAGCGCATGTGCTGCTGCCAGAAGGATTTCACGAGAATCCCGATGCTCGCTATCCACTGGTAATCATGCACGGCCATTTCCCGTCGGACTTTCGCGGCTTTCGCCCCGAGCCGCCCGATCCGGACCTCGAGCCGGAGTACAGTGCGAGGTTTAATCTGGAAGGATACAACCGAGTCGTGCAGCAAGAAGCACACGATTTCTACAAGCTGTGGACCGGTCCCGATTTTCCGCGTGTGCTGCTGGTGGAGATTCAGCACCCCAATCCTTACTACGACGATTCCTATGCGGTCAACTCAGCCAACCTCGGGCCCTATGGCGACGCGATAACCCATGAACTGGTTCCGGAGATCGAACGTCAGTTCCGCGGCATTGGTGAAGGTTGGGCCCGCTGTTTGTACGGCGGATCAACGGGGGGCTGGGAAGCACTGGCGGCTCAGGTTTTCTACCCCGACGATTACAACGCGTGCTACGCCGCTTGCCCCGATCCGATTGATTTTCGTGCCTACACCGTGGTCAATATCTATGAAGACGACAACGCCTATTTTGAAAAAGGGCATTTTGGCTATGTGGCACGACCCGGCCGCCGCAACTATCTCGGACATATCAGCTCGACGCTCGAGCAAATGAACCACCTGGAACTGGTGCTGGGAACGCGAGGTCGATCCGGGCAGCAATGGGATATCTGGCAAGCCGTTTACTCACCCTGCGGAGATGATGGCTACCCAAAACCGATCTGGGACAAGGTTGGCGGGGACATCGATCGCGAGGTCGCCGAATTCTGGCGCGAGAATTACGATTTGACTCACATTCTTCAGCGAGATTGGGCAACGCTCGGACCCAAACTGGAGGGCAAGATCCATATCTATGTTGGCGATATGGATAACTACTACCTGAACAATGCTGTCTACCTGACCGAACGGTTCCTCAACAGCACGAGCAATCCGGAATACGGCGGCGAAGTCGATTATGGTGACCGTCAGGAACATTGCTGGAACGGCGACCACAACGAGCCCAACGCCATTTCGAGACTGCGTTATCACCGTATGTTCATTCCGCGATTTGTCGAACGCATTCTGAAATCGGCACCACCGGACGCGGACCTGGAAAGCTGGCGGTATTGAGATGACCGAACAGGACTTCCGCGACCGCCATCCGGCCATTGTCGAAATACCTGTTCAATGGGGAGAGCAGGACGGATTTGGACATGTCAACAA
>JBPCVB010000530.1:0-10468 GCA_051010855.1 Pirellulaceae bacterium
CTCGTGCGTCTGGAGAACCTCGTCAAACTGGATCTCAGCGAGAATCAAGGCGTCACGGACGAGGGCATGGATTCGGTTGCCCAACTGACGAATCTTCGTGAACTCAATTTGTGGACCACACCGGTATCGGATGACGGGGTCAGCAAGTTGACTTCGCTTACCAATCTCACATGGCTGAACCTCGACAAGACGCGAATCACCGATCAGGCTATTAGCGATTCCGTTTCACAGATGGAGCAATTGACGTGGCTGCACCTGGGTTCCAACAACCTGACAGATGAATCGATTGCGGGCTTGTTGAAACTTGGCCAACTGAAATATCTCAACGTGTCTTACACGAAGATCTCGCAGGACGGCTTCTTTCAACTTGATGACGCAATGGCCGAACGCGGTGGTATCGTCATTCCCCCGTAACCGGTCGGTGGCCCTCAATCGCTGAGATCGCTTCTATCGGACCAGGTCCAGCATCAAATCGTGCAACTTGATGTCCGCAACCACGTCATCAATGGTAATGTCCGGGCAGGAGCAGATTAACGCTCCCTGCATTTCTGGCGTGATGGCGGGAGCGCCGTGGGATCCCTTCACCATTGCGGCATCCAGCGGGATCGATTTGGTAGCGGGATCAAAAAACAGCTCCACCGGATCGTAACCCGGCTTGCGATGAATATCGACCGTTCGCGCGTAGGCGGGCGCGCGGTCATCGTCGAGCCACCAATAATATGCTTGCCAGCTGTTGGGCGTCGAAACCAGTACGACATCGCCGCTGCGTGGATGGTCCAGGTTCAGGTACTGCCGCTGGTCGCCAGCGACGACCGATTGCAGACCATCGACACCATCAAACAATTCAACCACCCGCGCAATGATATTTGCATCATTGTTCTTGACAAACACATGCGAGAATTGGTGGTCGACCATTGCCCAGGCCGCGCTGTTGCCAAAATCCAGTTGTTCGCGGCCACCGGATTCGACCACCTTCAGCAAGCCACTTTCGCGAAGCCTCCGGTTCGGATAGCACACGTGATCGACATCCGTAATGACGTACTCACTGATCGCGAGCCAAACGGGTGACTCGGGGTAAATGTTGGCGAACTCGCCAGTCAGCGTCGCCAGAACACTGTCAAGTGCGCCGAGCGCGGCCATTGCCTGTTCACTATTGGGTCCAAACTTCTGCGCGGCGTAATCCAGGTGGGGCAGGTAGATGTACCAGAAGTCAGGCGCAAATTTCCTGGCCGTGAGCACGGCTGACTCGACGATCCACTGGCTGGATTGAATCCCGGCCAACGGTCCCCAAAAATGCTGCAATGGGAAATGTCCCAGTTGATCCAGCAGTTCGCCATAAAATTCCTGGGGCTTGGTATGGCACCACATGTCCTCGCTGCCGTCCGGCTTGTGAATCGGTGCCGGCATGCAGACATAGTCGGCGTTACAGCCTTTGGCCAACATCGGGAACCACGCGGCCGTTTTCAATTCCGGTTTTTTCTGTTTGATCGAGTCCCAGATCTGCGGCCGCTCGATGACTTCATTCCACGCGGTCCACATTTCAACTTCGTTTTTGTCGCGCCAGTAGAACCCGTTGGCCACAACTCCATGAGCCTCGGCGCGACTGCCGGTCAACGCATTGCATTGCGAAGGCCACGTCACGGAGGGGAAACTATGCTCGATCCGAGCGGATTGGCCGGCGGACGCGAGTTGGGCCAGCACGGGCATGGCTGGAATGTCTTGCAGACGCAATCCTGGCAAGGAGAGCACCACGAGCGGAGCGGGCATGTTCGAGCAACTCGCCTGGTTAGTTATCAGGTAGCGGCAACCAGCTGGATTGTTCGATCTTGCCGGTCAATGCGGACAGGAACTCAAAAGACCGACGGGCCACGTTGGGAGCGTCGTGACTGTGTCGACTGAGTTCCACATACAGCCCGCCACTATACTCGATGTCGTGCAGGGCCTTAATGATGGGTGGAAAGTGAATTTGCCCGTCGCCGAACATCAGATGTTCGTGCACACCAGCCCGCATATCCTCGATATGCACATTGACGATACGGTCTTGCCAACGCTCGATAAAATCCACGATGGGCACTTCACCCAGGCAAAACAGGTGCCCGATATCGAGCGTCAACTGCAATGTCGGCGATTCGATCCATTGCAACAGCCGCTCGAATGAAGACATGGTGTCGATCAACATACCCGGTTCGGGCTCGAAGCCGATCGTGACGCCGGCATTGGTGGCGTAGCGAGTCACAGGATCCAGCGATTCCGCCAGGCGATCCATGGCGGTTTGCAGATCAATGGTCTTGGGCGTGCGGCCAGACCAAATGGAAACGCATTCGCTGCCCAGCCGTTCGGCGACATCAATACAACGTTTGAGAAACTCAATGCGTCGCTGGCGATTCTCGACACCGTCGCTTAACAGCGTTGGCTCGTGTTTTACGTGCGGGTTCAGCAAGTATCGTGCACCGGTTTCCACAACCGTCTTTAGCTGATACAGCTTGAGGATCCGCTCAAATCGGTCCAGCTGCTTGTCGAAATCAACCGCGTACGGATTCAGCCAGCCATGATCGATCGTAATGGCGATGCCCTGATATCCCAATTCCGCGATCAACTCGATCGCCTGCATGGGATCGTGGTTGGCAAACCCGTTGGTGTTGTAACCGAGGTACACGATAACCAGCCGTACAGAATCAGGTTGCTGAAATTCGCCGACTCATCAGCCATGCCGGGATGAGCAATGCGGCGACTACTAAAGCATACGCTGGAGTCTCCGGCGAAACCAGATAACAGATCGAAGCATCGATCATTATGATGGTTAACAGGCTGATGATTACCGCACTTTGTACGTCATGAGACTCGCGAGTGGCCATAGCCACCGTCACGCGACGAAATACGGGAAACAACATCATTGCCAGCAAGCCGGCATAGAGAAACAGATGTCGCGATCCGTCAACCTTTGCGTCGCGCTTCACGGAATCGAGCCATGCGAATGCTTCGCTGAAGGGAAACCAAAACAGAATGGCCACTCCGGCCAACATTGCTGACGCACCCATCAATAAATAGCGGCGATGGCTTGTTCGCTGTTCTTCCCTGGCGAACAGCGTGATCCCGGCGATGTACAAACCCATTGCACCAGCCACAATCAGGCTTGCCGCATCGAATCCCGCCAGGACCGGCTCCCATGCATAAACGGAACATCCCAGCAAGACGTTCATGCTGCGACACAATCCCATGACCAGGGGCCCCGACGGCGAACGCTTGGCCCACGCGTTGTACAAAACCACTAAACCCGCCAGCACGAAGGCGACCAGCAGCGGTGAGACGTTTAGTGTGCCAGCGGACCCGTCAGCCATGGATAAAACCAGTGAGGCTGCGCCGGCCAACAGAACACCGGCCACCAGCAACCCCCACCCAAACAAATGAGCGCGCTGGACAGGAATCAGTCCGCTTGGCAAAACTCGTTCGGGTCGTTCAACGCGATCGAGCTCAACATCGAACACATCGTTCAAAACCATGCCGGCCAGATACAGACAGCTGGAGCATACAAGCAGACATGGCAGGGCCCACCAGTGATTGGCCGATGGGGATGGCATGACAACCAACGCAAAACCCATCAACACATTGGACCATGCGGTGGGCAACAATGAGATGCGCATCAAGCGAAGATAGGCAGCGAGCTTGCTCATGGAGCAATTAAACCACGAATGGCATTGTCTGCAAGCATCAGGTTGAAGGCGGGTCAACTGCTGGCTTTTTTGTCCGCGCAAAAAATAAGCCCGGAAGGCCTAAGTGGCTGATTCCGGACTAGTCCCCCCCTGGGATACTGCAATGCAGATGCAATTTCCCATTTGTGTTGATCAGGTCAACACAGAGAGTATCGGCAGCGGTCATGCAATTCTTTGGCAATAAAAAGTGCGATCTCGACGTTCCTGTTGTAGCGCCGAAAGTGCTGTCAGTCACGGGCAAAATCCTGGTTAACTTTGCCGATTCCTTAATCTGTATGGCTCGAGTTTGCCGATTTTAACGAATACCAGAGATTTCCTGTCTAAGGCTCCGTCTCAACTCAACGAATCTGATGACTGAACAAAACTCCCATCGCAAGCCAACTTTGCCCTTTTCCATTGTGTTGCCCATCATCGTCGGGCTGTCGGCATTCATATTGCTGTTCACGATGATCAATAACGGCACCATTACCAATGAACTCGTACGGCGCTATCTGGCAGGCCATACCGTTTCCAAGGTAACGACGGCACTGTTCCTGGTCGGCCTCATGTCGTTGTTGCTGGTAGCGTGGGATGTGTTGCGGCAAAAAAACTTGCTGAACCGGATCACGCTGAAAGAAAGAAAAACGAAACAACAACGTTTGATTGAAGGCGATGCCGCGCTAGTCCCACCAACCACCGAACAGCTGCAACGGCGATTGGAAAAGTTTTCCGCGGGTGCACAACGCAGTTACCTGTGGCGCAGGCTGTTTACTGCACTGGATTTTATCCATCGCAACGGCACGGCCGACGGTCTGGACGAGGAACTCAAATATGCTGCAGAGACCGATCAGGACGAAAAGCACGAACGCTATTCGTTCGCTCGCATTATGATCTGGGCGATTCCCATGCTCGGTTTTTTGGGCACCGTTCTGGGTATCTCCGAAGCGCTCGGCGGCATTGAAATCAGTGATGACAATGACTTTCAGGCGATGATGGGCGGACTGCGCAGCAGCCTGTATGTCGCCTTCGACACGACGGCTATTGCGTTGACATTTGCCATTCTGCTGATGTTTCTCATGTTTGCAGTCGACCGATCAGAAAACACAATACTCACGCGAGTTGACGCTCGTACGCGGGAAGAACTTTCCAAACACTGGGATATCACCAACCAGTCCAAGGACACTTACGTACAAACCGTCGAGGCCATCGGTGCCAGCATGCTGGAATCCACTGAAAACCTGGTGGACAAACAAGTCGAGTTGTGGCGGTCCAATATCGAAGCGGCCGAATCCGCCTGGGTTGAGTCGGTTCGTTCAACTCAGCAGGCTGTGCAATCCCATCTGCAGGATGCCATGGCCATGTCAACTGATTGTCTGACCGAAAACCTGAATCAATCAATTCAGCGCAACGACGAAGCGATCGGCCGTCGCTGGGAGCAATGGCAAGTGTCTTTGTCTGAAAACGCACGCCTGCTCGTAGCACATCAGGAGCAGCTGGTCGAGCACTCGCAAACCATGATGCAGGCAATCGAGAATGTCGGCTCGTTGGCAGAAACGAAACAAATGCTCGTTGAATACCTGTCCAATATCCCCGACACCGCGGATTACGCTGAAGCCTCAAAGCAACTTTCCACTGCCGTGCGTCTGCTGGAATACCGGTTGTCGCAAATTGACCAGGAAACAACTGAAACAGCAGCGGTCGATGGTGAAATGAAAATGAGAAGGGCGGCATGAGACGCAGACGACCAGCGACGGCCAGCCTCGCGGTTTCCCTGTTTCCGTTCCTCGCTGTCTTGATCTGCACCATGGGTGTGTTGATCGTGATGCTGGTATTGGCGGTCAAGAGTTCCACCGTCAAGGCGCGGGAAGCCCGTGATCAGCACGAGCAAAAACTGCATGATCAGCGCGAATCATTGCTGGATCAACTCGATCTGGAAGAGTTTCGTGTCCGAGAGTTGGCTGCCATGCGCCCGCAAGCTGAACAAAGACTGGCGGACGAGCGTTTGCGGCGCAGTCACCTGCAGGATGAAATCCGCAGGCTAATCGATCAAACCGATACACTACGTCGGCAGACCAGACAACTGGATGAGGATCAGGATCTCGCCCAGGATTCCCGAGATGCCGATGCCCGAAAAATCGAACAGCTGGAAAAACAAATCGCAGCGCGAAAAAAGGAACTTGGGCAGCTGCGCACCGAGGTTTCCGACCGTCCGCAAATGTATTCCATCGTGCCCACACGTGGAGCATCCGGGACACTGCGACGACCTATCTATGTCGAATGCACGCCGGCGGGCATGTTCCTGCAGCCATCCGGAATTCAGATCACGGCCCGCGATTTTACCCGGCCTGTATTGCCTGGTAATCCGCTTGATGCGGCATTATTGGCCACTCGCGAACATTGGAATAAATACGAAGCCGGCGCCAGCGAGGGAGAACCCTACCCGTTGCTGGTTGTACGCCCGGGTGGTGCTACCGCGTACGCACTGGCGCGCCGCGCGATGCAGAGCTGGGATGACGAGTTCGGATACGAACTGGTCGAAAGCACGAAACAGCTTGACTGGGGCACGATCGACGAAAACCTCGTTAACTCGGTGCAGCAGGCAATCGCACTAGCCAAACAGGAACAGAAACAACACGTGGCGTTTGGCCGGGCCCAATGGTTGGCCGATGCTGCTTACGCGTCCGCAGGTGGCGGGGGCACTCGCGATGGCTGGGCCGGTACCGGTCCGCCGGCAGGGTCCGGGCACTTCAATTCCGGTGGAAGCGACCCGCAGGGTGATGGCCCCAACGGATCACTCGGCAGTGAATCGGGTGGCCGCGATTCGATGAGCGGTGGCAATGGAAGTGGAGCCGTAGGCAGTGGAAGTGGAGCCGGAACTGGTTCAGGACGAGAGGCCGGCGGTGGAGATCAGTCGTTGGCGGCGTCAGGTTCGATGGGTCAGGAAACACGGGCAGCACAAGGTCAGGGGCAACAAGGTCAAACGGCCGGCCAATTCCGTGACGGCGGAACAAACAGCGGTCAGGGTAACTCGGCGCAGATGGCGTCACGTGACAGTACATTTCAACCGGCATCAGGTAATCCTTTTCGACATGGTCAACAAGGTCCAAATTCTGCCGGCAGTTCTTCCGGTGGAGCCGCCGGCATGGGAAGTCCCACGGCGCTGGCACACGAGCGGGGTCAGAATTGGGGGTTGCGAACGCGCACACCAGGCGCCACTCCTTATCGCCGGCCCATTCGCGTGGAGTGTGGCGATTCGCATTACCTTGTCCATTCCAGCGATCCGGACAGGTCGCCGTCACGTGTGCAGATTGACGGTAATGTCGATTCGGCCATCGATCAGCTTGTTAACCAGATCTGGAACCAGATCGAAGGCTGGGGCATGGCCGAAATCGGCGGGTACTGGAAACCGGTGTTGCGACTGTCGCCCCAAACCGAAGCAGGCATCCGACGCGCCCTGGAACTCGAGCAAAAGCTCGGCGGCAGTGGCATCGAAATTGAGAGGATGTGGTGATGATCCGACGCCGACGACGAGTTGAAAACAAAGACGCTCCCGGTGAAGATTCCTTTCTCGACATCGTAGCCAACCTGGTCGGTGTACTGATTATCCTGGTGGTGGTCGTCGGGGCGAATGCAGGATCCAAAATTCGCGCGATTGCCATTAGCGAGGTTGATCGTGCTGAACTGGACCAGTTGCAGCAGGAATACAAGACTGCCGCGCGACATGCCACTAGTCTGCACCACGACAACCATGACCTTGAGAACCGGGTGCTGGTCGAGCAGCGACTTGCGGATCTCCGTGAATCGGAGCGCAATCAGCTGTTGATTGATGTTCAGATGATGCGGGACCGACTGGATCAGCGAAAACAGGACTTAACAGACGAACAGCAGGCTGTCCTTGATCAATCTGATCTGCTGGCGACGTTGCAGGATCGCTGGCGCACTCTGGACAGTCAATTCACGTCGCTCAAAAACGTGTCGACAACGAATGAGACAATCGACCATTATCCGACGCCGATCGCCAAGACTGTTTTTAGTGACGAAATTCATTTTCGTATACGCGGCGGCAAACTGGTTCATGTCCCCATGAATGAGTTGGTGGATCGGATGAGAAACGAATGGCAGGAAAAGGCACGCAAGCTGGAAGTGGCGGATGAAACGATCGAAACTGTAGGTCCCGTTGCCGATTTTCGTCTGCAATACCATTTACAGGCAGAAGAGCGTCGCGTGACGACTCCGTACGGTGATACGACGGAACGAGTTACAAGCTTTACTCGCTTCATTCTGGTCCCTGTCAACGAAGATATTGGCGAGACCATGGACATTGCGCTTGAAGATCACTCTGCGTTTCGCAACTGGATTGACCTGCAACCTCCGCAAAAAACTACGGTTTCAGTCTGGGTTTACCCTGACAGCTTTGGTGAATTCAACCAGTTGAAGAAGTGGCTCTACGAACGCGGTTTCAAGACGGCATGCTGGCCGTTGTCAGCCCACAACCCAATCTCGGGTGGCCCATCGGGCTATCGATCTTCGGCCCAGTAGTTGAAAACTCTGCTCTGCCGATTACAACTAGGCACAAGAACAACCCTTTTCTGTTGAGTTGCAGCTCCCCGCTGCCACGTCTGTCTCCTCTCATCGATTGGCTCCACGTTCATGGCTCGCAAGAACCCGCGCCGCAACATTTCCCGTATTGATATGTATTCCGCCTCGGGGACACCACATGGTGGCTGGGAAGTGCGCATGCAGCGCCGAGGCAGGAAGTACGAAAAATTTTTTGCTGACGGACGGCATGGTGGTCGCCGCAAGGCGTTGCAGGCCGCCAAGTATTATCGCGACGAACTTGAACAGCGACTCAAGCCGTGGACCGTCCGGGAACTCTCCAGAAAACCATCGGCTCGCAATACATCCGGGATCGTTGGCGTTCGCAAGGCGTATCAGGTTGAGGAGTCGGATGATTACGTCTACACGTACACGTTCTGGATCGCGCAGTGGACGGACGGCAAAGGCAAACGCAAGACGCGCAGTTTCTCAGTCGACAAATATGGCGATGAGGAAGCGTTTCGACTTGCAGCGCAGGCCCGTTCCAACGGCGTCAACCAGGCCAAACGCACAATCTCTTGATTCGGGCGTCAGAACACTCAGGACTCAATCGTTACCTTGTCGCCTGCTGCGATGCCCAGCATGTCCCCCATATTCATGCCGACAATTCCGATTTCAACAAAGCCGCCGGAACCCAGTACGGCAATCATTGTTGATTCCGGCTCGCCGTGATCGGGGGGATGCAGTCCCAGCGTTTCGTGCGGACCGACACGCACACGCAGTTCGGCGAGTTGACCGGCGTCGGCGAACTGCTCTACCTGAATGTCGGTGATCAGGTCGCCCTTTTCGGACAGCGAAGCTACGCGACCTTCGATCACCTCATTCAATTTACCGCCCCTCCCTGTCGTTTTCCGATCAACAGGTTTTGTATGCCACGCTGTCGGGCGTGACAAGCCTCTGGGGCGGCCTTCATTCGCTGGTTTTGTGCCAAATGCCGTCCATGATTTGGGTCCAGTCTTCGCCGTCCGGGCTGGACCAGACTCGCCAATGATAACTTTTTTCATCGTCGGCCATTTGCACTTCCTGCTTGATATGCGGATTGGCACCATCACCTTCCCACTGTGCGCGAATGACGGGCCGACCCTCACCCGATTCGTCGATTTCAGATTCGGCAACGGTGACGGCGCCGTCATACGTGAATCCATAGGACTGGACCGCTCCGCTTTCCGGGTCAATTCGCCAGATCGTTTCGTAACGCTGGTACACACGCCCGGCTTCGTTTCGGGACCACGTTAACGCGCGAAAGAAGTTGCCATTCATTCCAATCGAATACTGATTGCGGGCCCATATCTTGCCACCCGCAATCCACTCGCCATCGATCTCCCACGTTCCCACATAAGGAGCAAAAAATTCCAGGTTGTCCTTGAGACGCGGTGCATCGGTCTCAACTGGTGGCTGGGCAAAGGCCTCGTTGCCAAACAACATGATTCCGGCCAGCAATCCAACCCACATCAGCGATCGTCGTTGCCGCATGTCACAGTCCTCCACCTATACATGGTCATGTTTTTTGCGGAGCGAATTTTAGGTCTTTGCGAGGACTCATGCAATCAAGCGGAACAGTGGATTGGCAACCCCGATTCATGGATTCCATCTCCGTCTGGTGGTTCCCAGTTGTGCTTCATATACAACTGACGCCCGCGCAACGAAAAAGGCGAGTGCCAGGGAAGCACTCGCCTTTGAGTTGTTCGTAATCCGATCAGCCAACTACTCAGTTGATACAGGGAGCTTGAATGGCTTGGCCTTAACGGCCTTCTTGACACGGCCGCTACGGATGCACTGCACGCAAACCTTCATCGATTTGGCGCCCCCACCAGGCTGCTGGACGCGAACCTTTTGCAGGTTGGGCCGAAACTGGCGACGCGTAATGCCGGTAATTTTCGTACCAACACCGCCCAGGTATTTGGCCTTACCGCGGGTCTCGACAGAGTTGCCCTTGGAGGGTTTTTTGCCACAAATTTGACACATACGGGCCATCGGAAGCACCTGCAAAACAACAGTAATTTGAATCTGGCTGGTTTGGCGAATCCACAAGTATACCAGTCAAAAACCGGCTGACAACGCCAAACAACGGCCGAGGGGTGTTGGTTCAGATGATCTCGCGGCCCGCACACTGGGACTGAATTACATCAAGGAATCAGTACCATTCGCGTATCAGGCTGAACGGCAACGTACCCATTCCATTT
>JBPCVB010000531.1:0-3451 GCA_051010855.1 Pirellulaceae bacterium
CTTCCGGACAGTTGTCCACCGACGGGATCCCGGTCGTGCGTTGCAAGTCAATTTGTACACCATGGGCGATCCCGATGCTTTTCGCCAGATTCCTGAGCTGCTCCACGACACTGGCCCGTGCATCTTCTCCAAAACTCCGCAACGTTCCCTTAAGAACTACCTTGGTGGGAATCACATTGGCCGAATGACCTCCGGAAATTTCGCAGAAGCACAGCACCACATCATTGCGGGCATCGACTACTCGTGGCACCAATCCATATGCCATGTTTATAAATTGTGTCGCTGCGAAGATGGGGTCGGTGGTTTCATGAGGCCGCGCGCCGTGTCCGCCAGTTCCCTCGATATACACATCGAATTCGTCACTACAGGCCGTTTGCTCGTGGTCCCGTAATCCCAGTTCGCCGACTTGACGCGTCGAGTCTACATGCATGGCGAGGATCGCCGCAACGTTCTCAAGCGCCCCGGATTCGATACATTCCGTGGCGCCCTGGGCCACTTCCTCGGCGGGCTGGAATATCGCGCGAGCGCGTAGCGTGTCAGGCGCCGCACCCGTATCGATCAGGTGCTTGATCGTGTCACAAACGGACAAGACCACCGTCGTGTGAACATCGTGTCCGCAGGCGTGCATGATGCCATCGAACTGGCTGCAATAGGGAACCTCGTTGGCCTCCTCCACCGGAATCGCATCGATGTCGCCACGCAGGGCAATCAACTCACCGGCTTGCGTGTTCCCCAGTTCCACGAATCCGCCCATGCCGCGAGGGCCCGGTCGCAGCGATAATTTGAAACCCGCCAGCGTACGCTGAATGAAATCAGTCGTATGTTGCTCATTCCACGACAGTTCGGGATGGGCATGCAGCAACCGCCTCCATGAACGCCACTCCGTCCATCGCTCGTCGATATAGTCGTCGGCCTTGCGAAAAAGCAGGCGTTGATTTTCGGTGTGTACCTGCCCCATTTCAGTATTGTTTGCCACGGTCATCTAAAAAAACTTTCCGTCGTGCGGACGATTTTTCGTCCGTTGACTATCTTACTTGATGCGTCCTGTCTACGCCAGAAACAGGCATCCGGCCTGCGGCGAGCGTTGTTCCCTGCTGCACTCGTTTGAAGGCAGCAAATAGCTGATAAGATAAAAGGCGATCCGAACGAGTCTTCATTGCAATCCAGGCTGCTCATGGATTCCCTTCAAGGTCAATTGCTGATTGCCGAACCTCGACTACCCGACTCCTCGTTTTTTCGTACGGTCGTGGTGATGATCCAGCATTCCGATCAGGGTGCTACCGGCTTGATTCTAAATCGTCCTGGCAACGTGTCCCTGTCGGATATATGGGATGATGTCTCCGACTCGCCATTGGCTCGCGACAAACCTATCCATATTGGCGGTCCGGTGGAAGGTCCCTTGACGGCACTTCACGATCGCATGGATCTGGCAGAGCAAACCGTGATTGAAGGTGTGTATTTGTCGATGAGTCGCCATAACCTCGACGAATTACTGGCTTCCGAACACGGAGAACTTTGCGTATTCAGTGGTTATTCCGGCTGGGCCCCGGGGCAGCTGGAGAACGAATTGAGTGTCGGGGGCTGGTTGTTGCTGGAAGCTCAACCGGAGCACGTATTTGGCAATCCCGATAATCTGTACAAGTCCCTGTGCGAGGAAGTAGGACGTACCATCCTGTTTGGCGACGCGACGGGCGATCAGCCTGTGGACCCGGGACTCAACTGACTGTTCGGGAAAAGCCATTTTCCCGCAGCAGCAACCGATCTAAGATACAGATCTCGCCAATCTCTTAACCACCGGAACTGGTTCTTTTCATGCCCAACCGTACCATCGCGATCGGAGATATCCATGGCTGTGTCGATGCCCTGCAGTCGTTGCTGGACGTCATTCAGCCAGATCCTACCGATACGCTGATTCCACTGGGCGATTATGTGGATCGCGGACCACGTAGTGCCGATGTGGTAAACCTGATGACCGAGCTGATCTCGGTGTGCACGTTGATCCCCATCCTCGGCAATCACGAGATCATGATGAACAACGCGCTGAAGAACCGGCGCGAGTTCGAATTCTGGTTGTTCAATGGCGGCAAGTCCACCTTGCAGAGTTACGGTGGTGACATGAACAACATGCCGATGCACCATCGCACCTTTCTGAATTTCTGCAAGCGATTCCACGAAACCGAGAATCACATTTTCCTGCACGCCGCTTATGACCCGCGGCTGGAAATGCGTCAGCAGCCCGATGAACTGTTGTTCTGGCAACATGTCGACGAGAATTTCATTCCGGAGCCTCATTATTCGGGAAAGACCATCGTTTGCGGCCACACTCCGCAAATCGACGGCGGCGTGCTGGATCTGGGCCACATCAAGATCATCGACACGTTTTGCTACGGCGACGGCTGGCTGACCGCCTACGATATCGATACGGGCGAGTACATTCAGGCTCGTGCCGATGGCATGCTTAATCCCGAGCGTTGCGAGTTTGCAACAACGCGGCCGGCATACACCACCGGATTTGAGTCACAGAGCCTGCCCAACGAGCTGCAAGTCGACTCGGAGGACTGGCCCTTCACCAGAAGCCGCCCCTCAACGCTGGAGTTATCCGGAGAAGAGTTCAAGGCCCTCGCGGCCAACGCGGCTGATCGCCTTGCCGATCACATCGAAGGTCTCGATAACTATCCTTCCAAAAACAACCAGCCCGACGGAGTGTCCGTTGATGATCTGATGAAAGAACTCGAAGAGCCGTTGCCCAGGGAACCTTCGGCACTTGATCCATTGCTGGATCGTCTGTTCGACAAATACATCCCCGCAAGTTTTAACACAGCAGGCCACGGCTACCTTGCCTATATCCCCGGTGGCGGACTACCCGAATCGACCATCGCTGACTTGATTGGCAGCCTGACCAATCGCTTCGTCACGGTGTGGCAAGCGGCGCCGGCATTGGCCCAGATTGAATCGACCGTCGTACGCTGGTTTTGCGACATGGTAGGACTGGGACCCACCTCGGGCGGATTTCTGACCACGGGCGGCTCCATCGCCAACCTCGCAGCGATCATCGTCGCCCGGGTGAAATTGACGGGTGACGATTTCCGGCTCGCCCGAATCTACGCGTCGAATCAGACGCACCACTGTATCAACAAGGCTGCATTCATGGCGGGCTTTCCCAAGCCCAATTTGCGTTTAATCGATGTCAATGACGACTACACGATTGATCTCGCAGCGTTGCAACAGGCGATCGACAGCGATCGGGCGGCGGGCTTCCAGCCGTTGATGGTTGTAGCCAATGCCGGAACCACGAACACGGGTGCCGTCGACGACATCCAGGGCATTCGGAAAATCTGCGACGCCGAAAACCTGTGGCTGCACGCCGACGCAGCTTATGGCGGCTTCTTTATGCTTACCAAATCTGGTCGGCAAATCCTGAAAGGGATCGAAACCGCCGACACGGTAGTAC
>JBPCVB010000532.1:0-9214 GCA_051010855.1 Pirellulaceae bacterium
GCCTCGACCGCCTCATCCCAATCGTGATGTTTTTCGATCTCGCTGACGATCGGCACGTAAGTGTCGTATTGATGGATGTCATCCAGTCCCATTTTGCGACGTCGCAAGTCGTAGAATCTGTAAAGCGTCGGCAGGTGATTGCGGACCGTTGAGATCAGGTTGTCGTAAACGGACTGCGGCACGTTATCAGCGAACAAGGCAGATTGCAGACAGCTGTCGTAACCTCGGACACGTGCGTAGTACACATCTTTCTGAATCGAGCCATGCAGCGACGCGGCGAACGCGTTTTCGTGCGCAGCAAACTGCTCGTAGAACTGATCAAAGGCCTTGCGTCGCACATCGCGGTCGGGCGATTCCATAAACTGGCTGAACGTGGATTGGGTCAGTTCGACTGATTCGCCCTTTTCGTTTTCCACGAACCCGAATTTGAGGTCGGCATCCAGCAATTGCCGAAAAATCTTGCCTGCTGCCCCGGCCATCTCGCCTTGCATGGCCAGAATCTGTTCTTCGCGATCGGTGAGCGTGTATTTCTTGTATCGCACCAGCCGCTCGATCAGCAGTCCGAACAACTGCATCTCGTCTTCCTTGAGAAACGATTCCATCACGTCGTCGGGAATAGCCATGATCTCGGGGCGAATGTAGCTGGCCGCTTCACCGGCACGGGTGGCGACATTTTGCAAACGGCCCAGTAATCTCTGGTAAGTGCTGTCGGTTTGATCTTCCGTCGATTTCAGGTAAGCGTAGTTTGCCAGCCCCTCGGCCAACCGCTCAGTCTCGCTGTCGTAGCGCAAACAGGCGGCCAGCTGGGCTGCACTTTCGCCCAGCTTGTCCTTGAATTGCGCGTAGCCGTCGATCCGGTCTTCCAGGTCCTTGAGCGTTTCTTCCCACTGCTCGTTGCTGTCAAACAGCGGCAAGAGGTCCCAGGTATCCTCGACTTTGACTTCGCTGCGTGGCGGCAGGGTGATAACGGTGCTCATGAGTAACTCGAAATAGAAGGCAACAGGGGAACGACGAGACAGAACGATTTGATTGTACCGGGCCGGTGGATGGACCGGAAAGGCCATCGATCTTGCTTTGCTGCGGGGACAGGAGCGATCAACGCTCGCGGATGCGGCCCTGCTGGGAATAGTCCAGTTGCTTCATCATCTGGACTTCATAACCCCCCGTGGCGAGGTTGTAGGTGATCGTTTTTGCAATCAGGTGACCGCGATTGGATTGCCCGGGCTCCTCAAACCACAACTCGGCGTTTCCGCGATTGGGTGCTTCGATGGTTACGATTCCCGTGGACTGGATGTAGCTGATTCTCTCGGCAGCCGAGTCAAACTGGTGGCCTTTGACGCGAGCATTTCCGGTGGCAATCATCTCCACGGTCGGTTCGGACTGTTGTGGCGCCCACTGCACGAGCACAAGTTCTTCGCAGTCCAGCAACATGCCGCGACTTCCGGTGTTGCGGATCGTGTGCTCGGGAGGCTCGACCTGCCAGTCGTTGGTGTCGGTGTAAAACGTGTGAACGTTTCCAGTGAAGTGCAATTCACGTCGCTCCATATACCCGCGAAAACGATCGTCGAATTCGACTTTGACAAAATCGATGTTGCCGGATCGCTCGCCGGTGGACGCCAGCATGGCCGGAGTGCCCGAATCGGACGAGCCAGTTCCTCCAGCAGGTTGTCGCACCATCACATAGCCCGGTCCGCGACAATTAGCCAGTCCACCAGGCACATCGAACTCGGCGCGTGGCGCCACCATTTCCTGAGTACCCATCAATTGGCCCGCTGCGTCGTAGCGGGCCGAGACGACAGTGACCGTGCGGCTATTTGCCGGTGAAAATGTTTTGGGAAAAGCCACGTCTCCGGATTCCATCCAACCCACCATGACCAGCCGGTCCGCTTTCAGGTCATCGACCTTGTCTTCGCCGGCGTTGCTAAAATCGATGCGGCTATTGAGTACGAGCTCCAGCGCTGCACTCGCGGTGGCCAGCGTGGTGGTCGAACGATCACGTTCATTGGTTTGCCGCGACTGTGAATGGACGGCGGTCTCGAAGTAGATCTTTTGCCCGTCGAACACCATGCCACCCATCCAGTCCACGTTGGTAATGCCGGTTGGCATTAATCCTGGCTCGGCCGAACTGCCGCCGGGATGCAATCCGGGAGAGGCATTGGGTTGTTGCAATTGTTGTTGTTTTTGGGCATCAATTTGCATTTGTCCGGGACCCTCGATCCACAGACTGTTGGCGGTTTGATCCAGATGAATGGCTTCGCCTTGCAGCACAATTTCCCGAGCCGAAACGATGGCAGGTTGCCCGGGAGTGCCGGCCACAAACAAGCGATGCCGGTTTTCACCCCGGGTAACGACACGCAATTTTTGTCCCCGAATCTCCAGCGACGTCTCGGCCATACCGACAGAATCAATTTGTTGCTGCTGGATCACGACATCACCATCGACCGTGATTTCATCAATGGCGCCGGGGTCATCGCCGCCACGCATTTGCAGCTGGACCTGATGCCCCACGAATCGAGTATACGAACGCGAGTCGGCCGGTTGTTGATAACCGGCCTGCGCCACCGCTGTCCGGGGAACTTGCCACTGCAATGCCTGAGCGGTGCGAGGCTCGGCAGATTGCCAGGACAGATTCCGTTGTGTTTGTTCCTGTTGTGCCCCAACACGCCGGGTGACCACGTATGAGTGCGGCAGGCTGGCTTCTGCGTGCAGTCCAGGTGCGGGCCAGAAGGCGGCTGCTTCACTGCAATCGCCCTTGAGTTGCTCCGATTCAATCTTCACCTGACCGTCCGCATACATCTTGGCTGGCTGAAAACGCCAACGCTGCTTGCCATCAGGACCGGTTTCCGGGATTTCCCACAACCACAGGTGTAGCTGATTGGCCAGCAACGCCGTGTCGTTCATTTGAACCCGTGCGCGGTCCAGTGAAATCACTTTTTTGCCGTTTTGTTCCTCCAGGTGCAGAGTGTTTTGCCAATGACACTGAAATTCACCCTGACCATCCTCGGCCGGCTGACGCACCCAGCCAGGTCCCAGCATCGTAGCGTTGCCCAGACGACGGTCTTCACTAAATTCATAGCGGATTTCGCGAGCCTGTATTTGTTGTCCGTTTCGTGTCAGCTGCACAACTTCGTTGCTGACCATCACAACTTCATTGCCCGCCAGGTCGTAGTCGATTCGCTCGGCAATCGCCTGGGCCTGCTGCGATTGTGAGGTGATCGTGGCCGGCGTTCCTTCGGCAACCAGCCGCTTGATGTCGTATCGCGGCGTCTTGCTTTTGTCCTGCAAATCATCGTTCGGCTCGTCCGGTGTCTCCAGCACAATGGTCAGGCGATCGCAGTTCAATTGATCACCGGGATCCGCAAGCGATTGCACGTTCACTTGATCCTCAAATGACGCGGTACCTGCATCAAAATCAAACAACATGGGTCCGTTGCTGGTGATCTTTAACGATTGCCGGGTATCGCCCAACAGGTCGTTTTCCTCGGGTGTTTCGATCGACTCGGTTGGCTGTTGATGCAAGACCAGTTCGTACAGCCGCGACAATTTGATCCGCTGTACGCCAGAAAACACGGACCCCGGTTCGGTTTGACTGCCCGGTCCCAGCAAGTCCACGGTCAGATGCCGGCCGTGCCCATAGCTTTGGCCAAACCGGAAATGGCAATCATAGAGCGTAAAGATGCGTTCAGGTGAAATCTGCACGTTGTGAGTAACGACAGCCAGCGCATCATCCTTGGCCGGGTCACTGGCGGGACGATAGATCTGTACTTCGCCCAGCAACTGCCCGTGCTCCAGCGTCCCCAGGTCTCCGCCGGCGGCCAGGCCGTTTTCAAATTTCAGACGTGCGCCTTCGGGGGCACGCAACACAATCGGCTGCGGCGGTTTCGATTGGCCTGGTGCTGCTGACGGAGTCAACACCATCGACAACGGCATCAACTCGACAGAACCGTCCTCCAGAATGTTGTGATCCTGAAACAGGATACGGGCCTGACGTGATTCCAGAATCGTGCACGGCTGCCATTCCCAGCCATCCTCTGGAAACAAGCCGACAAGCGATTCCTTGATGTCCTCGGCCGGTCGTATCGGCGCAGGCATCGTCGGTGTGGTCCGCCGAATGTCGGGATCGCCTTCGATGCGGGGAGCAACCAGCGACGTGTAGATTCCACAGGCACAAACAGTTACGACCAGCGCCATGAGATATCGCGGAATCAGTAATCGCATTTTCAAATCGAGTGAATCCTTTCACTGTCGTTGCTTGCAGGGCGTCATTGACCCTGATAATTGCGAACAACCTCGTGCCAGCGATTTTGGGCCTGCAGGATCGTTTCAATCAGTTCCCGCACTGCTCCCTTGCCACCGGCCGTTTTCGTCGTGTAATGCGCCGCTGCCTTGATCTCGTCAACCGCATCGGCCACCGCTACGCCCAGACCGACCTTGCTGATCAATTGCAAATCGGTCAGGTCGTCGCCAACGTAACAAACCTGCTGCGATGACAAATTGAGTTCAGACATGATCTGCTGAGCCACCGGCAGCTTGTCGGCAAATCCCTGCCTGATAATGTCTACGCCCAGTTCCGCCGCGCGAACCTTGACGATGTGGCTGCTACGCGCGGTCAACAAACCGAAACGGCCCCCGCTTTGCTGCCACAAACGAAT
Source organism: Pirellulaceae bacterium (assembly GCA_051010855.1). Lineage (GTDB taxonomy): Bacteria > Planctomycetota > Planctomycetia > Pirellulales > Pirellulaceae > CAJQPP01. Next base: position 4,653 of record JBPCVB010000532.1, read on the forward strand.
CCCCATTCCATCACGCACATGAAACGTTTTGGTCTCGATTCCCTGGTTGTCAAAGCAGATGCTGCCATCGGTTAACACGCCATCTACGTCACAAAGGATTAGTTGGATCGGTGCGATCCGTTGTTCGAGTCTCATTCTGGGCCGTCTGGATTGCTTCTGGGCGTGGATGCAGCGCGGGCGCAAGCACTCGGGCGAGTCTGCGGTCAGCCGGATTCTAGAGGGCCCGCGTGGTTGCAGCAACGCGAACAAATATCGGTTTTTGCCGGGTATCAGGCGTAGCTAGCAGGCAGCCGACGGTTCCACCGCCCGACACGTCGCCATTCGAGGCGCCCATTGCATGGAAATCAGAATCCACGCGAGCGTCACGACCAGGATCGGGACCGCCACCTGGATGCCGGTCAAGCGGGCAAGGTATGTCCAGAAATGACTGCCCAGCAACACGGCCGTCAACGCCGCTGGCGCGGCGTACTGGTGCCAGTCAGTACCCGGTCGTAATGCAAGGCTGGCCAACAGCGCCAGCGGCAATACCAACATCGTCAGGTCATAGGTATACAAATGCGGAGACACCAGCACCGTTGCAATGACCATGGCCGAGAAAGCCCTCAACGCCTGATCGCCTTCGCGAACTTCCGGCTTGCGGACAAACCACATCACACCCAGTAGAACAGCCATCGAGCTGACCATCGTGACCGTGCGCGCTGCAGCCGCGTCGCCCAGGACCAACTGCCAGAAACTCCAGAATGAATAGCCTTGTTCCAGATGATAGCCTACGCTTTGCACGTACTCGCCAAAGCCGAGGCATACGTCGACGTAGTCCATGCACACCTGGGCACCCGTCAGACCCGAGCCAACGATGAGCAATCCAAGCGTGACAAGGGTTCCCATTACAAAAGAGGTTTCACGTCGGGCCAACATGATCAGGCCGATGGGCAGTCCAAGGTGTGGTTTGAACGCGATTAACCCGAACACAACGCCTGCCGCAAAAGGCTTGCCATGTTTCCACAAACAAAAACTGGCTGTCAGGATTAGCAACAACAGCGTTGCCTTTTGTCCGGTGGTCAACGAGAGCAACACTGGAGAGGCGATACAGGTCGCCAGCAACAGCCATGTCGGAATGTCGACAAACCGTTTCAACAACAGCAACGATCCCGCCAGCGCCAATCCCATCAGCGCCAACCAGATGCGGACCGCCGTCAGATATTCCAGTTGTGACAGGGGGCTGACTGCCGCATAGTAAAACGGCGGGTAGACCATGGGAAAGTAGTGTTCCGTTTCCCACTGAAATCCCAGCCATTCAGCGTCGTGCTGCATCGAGCGGTAAGTCGCCGGATCATAAAGTTGATCGCGCTGGGCCGCATGGGAAACCAGATAACCACCCACGTATTCCTGCAAATAGTCACCACCGACAGGGTGCTGACGGGTCTGCCCGTGGTCGACGAAATTCGGCGCAAACCAGCCGATCCCTACAACCAGCAGCAGTGGAAATATCACCAGCGCCAGCCAGCCACGACGACGACTGAGCAAGGGGGCAGATTCATTTTGAGGCGGTTTTTGCAGCATACTCGCAACCTGCGCGCAGAATTGGCGCATAAGTGGCGCATAAGTATAGGTCGCGGTTTGAGCCATTGAGTGACTTCGCATCCGGCCTTCTCACTCGGGGAGAAGGTGCCCGAAGGGCGGATGAGGGCGCAGACTTACTCTTCCCCAATGCAATACCAGTACTGCTTGCCGCGAACAAAAATCTGCTCGCCAGCCAGTGCCAGCGACGAATTGATCTGATCGTCCAGCCGGTTGGCCGACATCATACGCGGCACTTCCTGAGCCTCGTCATCGACGTGCGAGAAGACAATCGTGACACCGTCGCGGTCGGTTACGTAGATCCGGCCATCGGCAGCTACCGGCGATGCATAGATGTCGCGCAGTCCGTCCAGGCGAAAAGGGCCGATACGCTCTTCACCGGTGGCGGCATCCAGTCGAGTCAACACTCCCTGATAGTGACGCAAAAAATACACTGACCCGCGATAGAGCAAGGGAGACGGCACGTAAGGCGTGCGCTGGTTGGTGAACCACACGACATGGTCGGTGTCGGTGATATCGCCCTGCGCTCCATCCAGTTTGATACCAAACATGGCTCGCTTTTCATAACTGCTGCCCACAATCACCATGCCGTCTGCGGCAACGGGCGTAGCCACCACGTTGTCGGATAGCCCGCCGCATTCCCAGATTACAGAACCGTCAGCCAAATCGTATCCGCGTACCCGATTGGTCCCGGCCACGATGACTTGCGCGCGGCCATCGTGCTCGACCACAATCGGCGACGACCACGATGTTGATTCGGCTCGCGAAACCCGCCATAACTCGTCGCCGGTAGTGCTTTCAAAGGCAGCGATAAACGACTCGCCTTCATGATCCCAGTTCACAACCAGTTTGCCGTCATGCAGGAACGGTGAAGCGCCTTCTCCATGTCCGTGTTTGGTATTCATGGTGCCGAGTGACTTTTCCCATACCACATTGCCGTCAAAGTCCAGGCAGTACACTCCCCAGGAACCGAAATAGGCAACAATATGCTGACCATCGGTTACCGGAGAAGCGGAAGCCAGACTGCCCGTGTAATGCGCGCCTTCGTGCGGCAGTGCCTGGTGCACCTGTTTTTGCCAAAGAATCGTGCCATCCCTGCGATCGACGGCGATCACCAGAAACCGATGGTGTTGTGAGACCGGTACATTGTCGTGCGCTCCCGGCGCGCCGCTGTAACGCGGCTCCAGCTGTTCGCCAAACGGCTCGGCCGCCGTGACAATCACCGTGTCACCCCACACGATCGGTGTCGAGTGACCCTTGCCCGGCAGTTCCGTCTTCCACGCGACATTTTCGGTTTCGCTCCAGGTCAACGGAGGATTCGCCGCTGGCGCCTCGCCAGTAGCCAACGGTCCTCGCCACCCGGCCCATTGGTTTTGCGGGTCGATTTCCTGAGCAGGCAGGAATGCCGCGGACGTAGCAATGATTAACAGGACGATCGGCAGGCTGAAATAGTTCATGCGATCATTCTACTGACGACGCCGTTTCAATCAGTATCAAAATCCACCCGCGTGACGAAGTTGTTACACGGCACGGCAGCCAAATCGTCCTGCGATTACGAGATCGAGTTGGCGTCCACGGCGAAAAGGTTCTGCAGAGATTCGACCTGCATGTCTTCCTTACGCAGGGCCTTGATCGCCATGAGTACGGTTTCGGCGCCTTCGATCGTGGTGATACAGGGAACTCCGTGCTGGACAGCAGCCGCGCGAATCTTGCCCTCGTCGGTACGAGCGCCTTTACCCTTGGGTGTATTGCAAATCATGTCGACCGTTTCGTTTTTCAGATGGTCGATCAGGTTGGGGTTACCTTCCTTGATCTTTTTGACACGTTCCACCGGAATACCGGCTTCTTCCAGTCGCGTTGCGGTACCGGAGGTCGCCAGGATCTCAAAGCCCAGTTCGTGCAGGTCACGAGCCAGTTTCACTGCGCGATCCTTGGCGCGATCGGCGACGCTGACGAACACGCGTCCTGATTGGGGCAGCACAACACCGGCGGCCAGCAAAGCCTTGGCATAGGCGATCGAGAACCGCGGGCTGATGCCCATGACTTCCCCGGTGCTACGCATCTCGGGTCCCAGCGCTATATCGACGCCAACGAACTTGCGGAACGGAAACACACTTTCCTTGACCGACACATGGCGTGGAATCGGTACTTCGTGGACATTCAGGTCGGCCAGAGTTTCGCCAACCATCACCTTGGCCGCGATCGACGCGATCGGAACACCGGTGGCCTTGGCCACAAACGGAACCGTCCGACTGGCCCGCGGGTTGACTTCCAGCACGTAAACGTGCGACTGGCCATCTTCTGTCTTCACAGCAAACTGGATATTCATCAACCCGATAACATTCAGCCGCTGGGCGAGTGCAAAGGTAGCTCTTTTGATTTCATCCAGCACCGGCCCCGTCAGGCTGTATGTGGGCAGGGCACAAGCCGAGTCGCCGGAATGCACACCCGCTTCCTCGATGTGCTGCATGATCCCGGCAATCACCGACTGCTTGCCGTCGGAGATACAATCCACGTCGACTTCGATCGCGTCCTCGAGAAAGCGGTCGATCAACACCGGTTGGCCCTGGGCGACGACGAAGGCCTCGGCAACGAACCGCTCAAACTGCGATTTGTCGTAGCAAATCTCCATCGCGCGGCCGCCCAGTACATAGCTCGGTCGCACCAGCACCGGAAATCCGATATGGGTAATCACCGAACGCGCTTGTTCCAGCGTGCGTGCGATACCCGATGGCGGCTGCTTGAGCTGTAACTGCTCCAGAATCAACTGAAACTTTTCCCGGTCCTCGGCTGCCTCGATCGTATCCACGCTCGTGCCAACGATGGGAACACCCGCATCGGACAGAGCCCGCGCCAGATTCAATGGTGTCTGCCCTCCGAATTGCACGATCACACCGTCGGGTTGCATGCGATCGCAAATGTTCAGCACGTCCTCGGCGGTCAGCGGCTCGAAGAACAGCAAATCGCTTGTGTCGTAATCCGTG
>JBPCVB010000533.1:0-7612 GCA_051010855.1 Pirellulaceae bacterium
ATGTTGGCCCTCATCCGGCCTGCGGCCACCTTCTCCCCGAGGGAGAAGGAACATCGGCAGCGAACGCCGCGCTTTTGACAACGGTCCCATTTGCAATTTGCAATTTGCAATTTTCATTTTGCAATACCGCCGAACTGCGACCGGCCGCATGTTGCGGATCAAATAGCGAACAAGGAATTTCGAATGTCGAAGTCAAGTCTGATAGCGAATGATGTTCGCCCTCATCCGGCCTGCGGCCACCTTCTCCCTCAGGGAGAAGGAACGACGCTAGCCGCCAAAGTCGTCGTAGGCGATGTTTTCGGGTTCGACACCGAGATCGTCGAGCAGCGCAAACACGGCCTGATTCATCATGGGCGGACCGCAGATGTAGTATTCGATTTCTTCGGGCGCCTCGTGCTTGCTGAGGTACTCGTCCAGCAGTACCTGATGAATAAAGCCGGTATACCCGGTCCAGTTGTCTTCGGGTAACGGCTCGGACAACGCGATGTGGAACTTGAAATTGGGGAAGTCCTCCTCGATCTTGCGGAATTGATCGATATAGAAGAGTTCACGCAGTGAACGACCGCCGTACCAGTACGTTACCTTGCGTCCGGTTTTCAGGCGTTTGAATAATTCGAAAATGTGACTGCGTAGGGGTGCCATCCCGGCACCGCCACCGATGTACACCATTTCCGTATCGCTGTCCTTGATAAAGAACTCGCCATACGGCCCGGAGATCGTTACCTTGTCGCCGGGTTTCAGGTTGAATATGTAGGAAGAGACCTTGCCTGGAGGTGCATCCGGAATACGTGGTGGTGGCGAAGCGACACGCACGTTCAACATGATGATGCCTTTTTCACCTGGATAGTTGGCCATCGAATACGCTCGTATGACCTCCTCATCCACAACCGACCGGTATTGCCAAACGTTGTACTTGTCCCAGTCCGCATGGTATTCGTCCTCGATGTCAAATTCCTTGTACTCGAGGGTGTGCGGAGGCACTTCGATCTGGATGTAGCCACCGGCCTTGAAGTCGACTTCCTCGCCAGGCGGCAATTCCAGCACCAGTTCCTTGATAAACGTGGCGACGTTGTGATTTGAGCGGACGGTGCATTCCCATTTGCGGGTCTCAAAGGCCTCTTCGGGCACTTCGACCTTCATGTCCTGCTTTACAGCGACTTGACAGGACAGACGGCAACCCTCGCGTTGTTCCTTTTTGGTGACGTGGCCCTTTTCAGTCGCCAGGATTTCGCCGCCACCTTCCAGCACATTCACCTTGCACTGGGCGCAGGTTCCACCACCACCGCAAGCTGACGAAACAAAAACACCTTCGGCAGCCAGTGCACCCATCAACTTGCCACCCTTGGGAACGTGAATTTCCTTCTGTTCGTTGATAAGGATCGTGACATCCCCTTCGGGCACCAGTTGTTTCTTCGCGGCAATAATCACAAACACCAGTCCAAGGACAATGGTGGTGAACATTACGACGCCGAGAATGATTTCCATGAATTCCATGATTAGCCAGCAGGTTGTTGGAGTGAACGATTCCGAATCCCAAACGACAGATTCCGTAAAAGGACTAGATTCCGTTAAAGGACTAGATTCCGTTAAAGGCCATAAATGCCAGTGACATCAGGCCCACCACGATGAACGTAATACCCAGACCACGCAGGCCTTCAGGAACGTTGCTGTATCTCAGTTTCTCGCGAATGGCAGCCAACGCAACGATGGCGACCGCCCAGCCAAAACCAGAACCCAGACCGTAGGTCACACTTTCGAGGAAGTTGTATTTGTTTTGCACCATAAACAGTGTGCCGCCGAGAATCGCGCAGTTCACCGTAATCAGCGGCAAAAAGATACCCAGTGCGTTAAACAGGGCCGGGAAGAACCGGTCGAGTGTCATTTCCAGGATTTGAACGGCTGCGGCGATTACGCCGATGTAACTGATCAATCCGAGAAAACTCAAATCGACATTGGCAAAGCTTTCGCCAAAGTAGGTTGCCAATGCGCCTTTCTTCAGTAACGCCGTGTAGATGATGTTGTTCAGCGGCACCGTGATGCCCTGAACCACGATTACGGCGAGGCCCAGACCCAGGGCAGTCTTGACGTTTTTGGAAACGGCCAAAAACGTGCACATGCCGAGGAAGTAAACCAGTGCCAGGTTCTCGACAAAGGCGGAACGCAGAAACAGGTTGATGAAATGGTCCATATTGATTGATCCTGAAAATCCAGGCTTTGATGGTTTTCGTTTGTTTCCTAGTGGTGTGCGTCGGCGTGACCGACTCCCGACTCGTCATGCTCAATCTGGTCGTGATCAAACGCCCGCAGCACCCAGATAAAAATACCAATGATGAAAAAGGCACTTGGTGGCAGCAACATCAGACCGTTGGGCTGGTAAATCGACTCGGGCAGCACCGTGACGTTGAACAATTTGCCCGATCCAAACAGCTCGCGGAAAAAGCCGACGATCAGCAGGATAAGGCTGTATCCCAGGCCGTTACCAAGGCCGTCAATGAAACTGTCCTTGACGTTATTTTGCATGGCAAAGCCTTCGGCCCGACCCATGATGATGCAATTGGTGATGATCAATCCCACGAACACCGACAATTCCTTGCTCAGCTCGTAAGCGACCGCCTGCAGCACCTGATCCACGATGATCACCAGCGAAGCGATAATCGTCATCTGCACAATGATGCGGATACTGTTGGGAATGTAATTGCGGATTAAGGCCACCGATGCATTGGCAAACGCACACACAAAAATCACCGCCAGACACATCGTCAGTGACTTGTCCAGTCGTGTGGTTACAGCCAGCGCACTGCAAATGCCCAACACCTGCAAGGCGATGGGGTTGTTGTTGAATATCGGATTAAACAACACATCTTTGGGCTTGTTCTCGGCCACTGGATGCTCCTGTTTTCCCTTTGTCGTTTACTTGTTTTGGTTACTGAGCCGATTCGCGTGCCGTGAGCGTTCTCAAATAGGGTTCAAATCCGGTGTCGGACATCCAGAACTCCAGCATCTTTTCCACGCCACGAGCTGTAATCGTCGCGCCGGACAATGAATCGACAGCGTGCGGATTGCCCTCGGCACCAGTTTTCAGCAGTCGCATCGCGACTTTGCCGTTTTCGTCGTACAACAGCTTGCCTTGCCAACTGGCTTTCCATTCCGGATTGTCAACTTCGCCGCCCAGGCCGGGTGTTTCTGCATGTTCGTAGTAGGTAATGCCCTGAATCGTCTCGAGGTCTGCATCGAGCGCAATAAAGCCCTTCAGGATCGACCACAGTCCCTTGCCGCGAATGGGAAAGACATACATGGCCGGCGTGTCGTCATCAGAACTCGTTCTGACAATGTAAACGTGAGAATGGTTTTCCTGCCATTTGATGGTGGCGGGATCCTGGTCCAGTCGATGGGCCTCAGTGCTTTTCTCGGATTCAGCGACATCGATCTGGTCGAAGTCAGCCGCCGTTTCGTACTCGGGATGATCGGCAAGAAACTGCTCGGTCACATCCTGTCCGGTTTTCAAATTGACAATCCGGTCCATGATCATCGAGTCATACAACTCGTTGACGTCAGGATCGTTTTCCATCAGTCCCGCAGCGGCCAGGATGTTCTTCTTCTTGTCCTTCAGCTTGTTGGTTTGCTGCATGCTGCGCAGCCCAACCGCGGCAACGGATACCAGCGTCGCGCAAACCAGGCAAACGCCAAGAGCGACCAGGATCGTATTGGTGATGCTGTCTCGATTCTTAACCATTTCCGCGCGCCAATCTTCGTTTAATGTTTGCTTCGATGACAAAGTAATCGATGGTGGGAGCGAACACATTGCCGAACAGGATGGCCAGCATAATGCCTTCCGGGAATCCGATATTCATACTCCTCACCATGACCGTCACGAATCCGATCAAGAATCCGTAAATCCATTTGCCGGTCTCGGTCATTGAGGCAGATACCGGATCGGTGGCCATAAATACTGTTCCAAAGGCAAAGCCTCCCAGCACCAGATGCCACCACGGCGGAATGTTGTAGACAGCCAATTCATTCGGTGCCAGCCAAAAGATTCCGGACAGGAAAGTCATGCCCAGCACGACGCCGGCCATGATTCTCCATGAACCGATACGAGTCATGATCAGAATCACAGCTCCGATCAGGCAGGCAATGGTTGAGGTTTCGCCAATCGACCCGTGGATGTTGCCCCAAAAGGCATCCAGCCACGTCATCGCGCCAGCGCCTTCGATAGGCACACCTCCCGCCTGGCCGGACAGTCCAGCCACGATGTCAGTCACGCTGTTGCCGGCTTCGTCATTGGCGATTGCTCCCAGTGCAGTCGCTCCGCTGAAGCCGTCGACGGTTGTCCAGACCTGGTCACCGCTCATTTGCGGGGCGTATGAGAAATACAGGAACGCTCTCGCCGTCAGAGCCACGTTCAGGAAGTTGGTTCCGGTGCCCCCAAAGATCTCTTTGGCAAACACCACGCCGAACATGATTCCGATCGCCACCTGCCACAGCGGTGTGTCTGGAGGCAGGGTCAACGGGAACAACAGCCCAGTAACAAGAAATCCTTCATTGACCTCGTGGCCGCGAATAACGCTGAAAATGACCTCACAAATACCGCCGAATATCATCGTCACGAGATACATGGGCAGAAAGTACAGCAGGCCATGAAACATGCATTGCAGAATGCGCCCGAGATCAAAGCCGGTAAAGTTCCTGTAAAAGTCACCCGCCTCGGTGTAGCTGACACCCACCAGGTTCATCAGGGAATATCGCCAGCCCGATAACGACTCGGCAAAACCGCCGTCGCTTCCCAGCGATGCCTGTTCAATGATTTTGTTTGACTGGTAGCCCGTGTTGTACCAGGACATCAGCACTGCCGGGACCAGAGCCAAAACCACGATGCCCATCATACGCTTGGTGTCCAGCGCATCACGCACATGCGTGTTCTCCTCCGCCACTGTGTCGGAATTGAACAAAAACGTATCGTTGGCTTCGTACAAGGGGTAAAGCTTTTCCAGCTTGCCGCCCTTCAGAAATTGCGGCTCTACCTTGTCCAGCAGGTTACGTAACCATTTCATCGTGGCTGTTATCCCTCTTTTTCAATCTGCGACAGATTGTCGCGGAGAATCGTGCCGTATTCGTATTTTCCGGGACACACAAAGGTGCATAGTCCGAGATCTTCTTCGTCCAGTTCCAGGCAACCCAGTTGCTGGGCCCGATCGGTGTCACGCGTGATCAGCGCCCTCAGCAAAAACGTGGGTACGATGTCCAGCGGCATGACCCGCTCGTAACCGCCAATAGGAACCATTGTGCGGTAACCGCCGTTGATGTTCGTATTCATGTTGAAGCGTTTTCCCTTCAGCCATGAACCCAAATACGCCCGGGTGATCGAAAATTTGTCCCCTCCGGGCTTTTGCCAGCCCAGAAATTCGCGCGTGTTACCCTCTTCCAGCACCGTGACCTGATTGTGGTAACGACCGAGATACTGAACCGGCTCATTGGCAGCACGGCCATGCAATACCGAGCCGCTGATAATACGGAAATTGTCCGAAACAATGTTGCCCTGCGTCAGATCAAGCAAATTCGCCCCGCGACGAGTCGTGTATAGCTGCGGATTCCTGACGACCGGACCCGCAATCGCCACCGTGCGTTCCATCAGCAACTTGCCAGACAGGAACAAATGGCCCCATGCAATGACATCCTGATAGCCAATCGTCCAGACCACTTTCGACATGCTTACAGGATCCAGCATGTGGATGTGTGTTCCGGCAAGACCAGCCGGATGGGGACCGGCAAACGACTCGAAACGCGCACCACGAATCTCCTTGCCCGGAACCCGTGAATCCTGCTTGGTGCAAACATACACCTCGCCGCTATTGATTTTTGTAACGACCTGCAAGCCGGCGACAAAAGCTTCCTTGTGCTGACTGATAACCAATTCGGCCTCAGGTGCCAATGGATTGGTGTCCATCGCGGTGACAAAGATAGAACTGGCTTCGGAATCCGTAGCCGGCACGCGACTGAAAGGTCGGGTTCGCAAAGCCGTCCATTCGCCAGACATCACTAGCAACTCACGAGCTTCCTCCTGCGTCAACTCATCCAGCGAGTCGTAGCTGCGAAACGTTTCGCTCTCGTCACCCTCCAGGGCAATCGCGATCGATTCAAATTTTCGCTTGGCACCACGATCGACGGATTGAACCGTGCCGGCACCTGGCGAAGTGTAAATAACACCTTCGGTCTTCTTGTCTTCAAACAACGGCTGGCCAAGTTTGACCTTGTCGCCCTCACGCACCAGCATGCGTGGTCGCATGCCGACATAGTCGTCACCGATCAAACCCACACTGGAAACACCAGGACCAGTGGCGATGGTTTGCACCGGTTGACCGGCAATGGGAACGTCGAGTCCCCGAGTGATCGAATGCACCATTTGGCAATTCCCAATGATTGCTGGCAGAGCGGAAAACGGCGGACTGCCGACCGCTGGTTTTCCCTAAGAAATTATCAGCACCAAGTTTACAAGCCTCGTGAAAATTTTCACAGAGTCCGTTAAAAATTTTTTAGAGGATTTTGCCGGCCAGAAAAAGGCCAACAGGGGCCTCCGTCCCCCTCTCGCTAGCGGCCGCACCCGACCAGTAAGCGAACCGAATATCGTAAGCAATAACCCGCAAATCACAACACCGTTCAACTGCTGGCCGTTGCCGATTGCCCAGTTTGACTAGTCAGTTCGGCAGATGCCGAATCGTATGTGGCCGACCTCCCCGAGTTCCCGATCAATTCGTTCAGTCCAAAGTGAATTTGGAAGTATTTGGGCTCACAAGATTCCTGTCATGCCGAAGAGGTTTCATCGCGGGATACCAAACTTTCAGGGCTAACCGAATCATCTAACCGTTCACCCTCATTAACCCGGATCATGGTCGGCCGCGTCGAGTCAGTCCGGTCGTTCGCCTGTGAATCGGATCCAACAGCCGACGCCGGGTCGAGTTGTTGTTCGGGCGGCCCGTTGATTACTGGCTCTGCAACCAGATAAATACGCCGGCTGCTGCCGCGGCCAGAACTAGCCCGACGAGAATCAGCACGATCAACCGGCGACTGCCTTTGCGTTGCTGGCCTGGCACTGGCGATGCGGAGTCAACATTGACGGCCAGAGGTGATTGGGGCGTGGGCGCACTGGTTGCCTTCGTCGCCGCGCCCCCGTTTGGTGTTTCAGCGACGACTTCCGCCATCGGCAAGACGACAGGCGTCGGCGTCGGTGGAGTTGGCCTGGACTGTTCTGCCCTTTGCATTTCTGCCCTCAACTCGTCCGTGACGGTATCCAGCCCGCTTTCCGTATCCTGCTCGTCGCCGTCATGTACCGTCAATGAAAAATCGTCCAGGTCGGGGACGTCAGCAGATGATTGCTGTTCAACCAGAGTGGCCGTGTACATCAACCGCTGCTGGTCATCGATCAGGCAATGATAGGCCTGCTTGATCTGCCGCTGAACGTGTTTCCAGTCACCGTGCGAATCGTCGTCGGGATCGGAGCCCAGGCGATGCAAGGCTTTGTTGGCTGCCGCCTTGATCACATCCCCGTCGACTTCATCGTGCCGGATATGCAGCAACTCGAAGTGATTCGGGTCGGGGGAGTCCACACCAAGTTTTT